>JANNNL010000162.1:0-3899 GCA_031398525.1 Actinomycetes bacterium
CGCTCGAACAACTCGACGAACTCGTGACGGCCTACTACGGCGTTCACCTGCGCCACAAGGTCGCCCGAGCCCGGCTGCTCGGGCTGATGTCGAAGTACGGCTGGACGCTGTGGGCCTCGATTCAGGCGTCGACCAGCACCCTCGACTTCGACTTCTGGGAATGGGGGATGGAGAAGTACGAGCGGGCCATTGCCGAGTTCGACGGGCCGTCATTCGACGGGCCGTCATTCGACGCGCTCCTCGATGAAGCGGCACGCGGCGACTAACGGGTACCGTCCGGTGATGACCGCTGCAGCAGATGCCCCCACGGCCGTTCATATCGGAGCCGACGAGCTGCCGTTTGTCGAGATCGGTGGCGGCAACAAGCTGAAGGTCATTCAGGTCCGCGAGGCCGAGGGCTTATGGATCGTCGAGAACATTTTCCAGGCCGGGTTCGAGGTGGTTGCCCATCGCCATACCGGGCCGGTGTGGGGCTACACCGTGTCGGGGGCGTGGAAGTACAAGGAGTACGACTACGTCAACCGCTCCGGGTCGTTCTTGTACGAACCAGCGGGCTCGGTGCACACCTTGCAGTGCGTCGAAGACGAGACCCGAGTGTGGTTCCACATGCACGGCGCAAACCTCAACCTCGACGACGACGGCAACATCGTCAGCGTCTCTGACGGGGCGGGGACGCTGGCGGCGTACTACGCACTGTGCGAGACGCAAGGCTTCGGCCGACCGAACGTGCTCGTCTCATGATCTCGCTCGCCTCGCCCGACACGTTCGTCGATGGGGTTCCTCACGCCGACCTGGCTGCGCTGCGAGCGAGCAACCCGGTGACGTGGCAGGAGATGGACGGCGAGCCCGGCTTCTGGGCGGTCCTCGGGCACGCCGACGTCGTGCGGGTCGCCACCCACCCCACGCTGTTCTCGGCGTCGGAGGGCGGGGTCGTGATGGAGAACCTGACTCCCGAGCAGTTGGCGATGATGCGCAACATGCTGCTGGCGATGGACCCGCCGCGGCACTTCGAACACCGGCGGCCGTTGGTGCAGAGTTTCAAGCCGAAGGCAATCGCGGCGATGGAATCGTCGATCCGCACGATCTGTCGCACGATCTTTGAACGGGCCGCCGAGCAGGGAGACGTGGAGTTCGTGCAGGATGTGACCGCCCACCTTCCCAGCCAGGTGATCGGTGAGCTGATGGGGTTGCCCCGGGAAGATTGGCCGTACATCCATCACCTGGCCGAGATGAACACCAGCGGCCAGGACCCCGACTTTGCCGCACCCGACGCCGCACCCGACGCCGCACCCGAGCCGGGGACGGCATCGCGTGACATGGCGATGTACGCGATCCGGTTCGCCATGGACCGCCGGGCATCCGAGCCGCGTGACGACCTGACGTCGCTGATTCTGCAGTCCGACTTTGGCGGGTCGCCGATGACCGAGCTCGAGTTCGGCAGCTTCTTCGTGCAACTCGTCACTGCCGGCAACGACACGACCAAGACGATGCTCGCCGCCGGGCTGCTGTCGCTGTTGCGGCATCCGGACCAGCTGGCGCGGCTGCGGGCCGACCCGTCGTTGACCCCATCGGCCGTCGAGGAGATCTTGCGGTACGACAACCCGCTGCACTACTTCCGTCGCACGGCCACGGCCGACACGGTGCTCGGCGACGTGGAGATCGCGGCGGGCGACAAGGTCGTGATGTACTACACCGCGGCCAACCGCGATCCGGCGGTGTTCGCCGATCCCGACAGGTTCGACATCACCCGCAACCCGAACCCGCATATATCGTTCGGCTTTGGCGAGCACCACTGTCTGGGGATTCACCTCGCCCGACTGGAGGGTCGCGTGTTCTTCGAGGAACTGCTGACGGCGTTCTCGACGATCGAGTTGGCCGGTGAGCCGGTACGGGTGCGCTCGAACCTGAACAATGCCCTCAAGCGGCTGCCGGTATCGCTGAGTCGTGGCCGTTGACGGCACGTTCACCGGATCGCTTGTCACCTCGCACCCCACGAACTCGTGAGATTGACGGGACTCAACACCGCCCCGCCTCACGCATTGGCGAATGGGCGGCGCAGGTGCGGCATAATCGCTGGTCGTGAGTCGACGATGAGCCGTCAGTCGAGAATGCGAGCCCATCTGCCGGTCGCCGCCGTGCTTGCGGTGATCGGGCTGTTGGCTGTCGGCACGCATCGGCGGGGGATTGGTTGGGGTGACGACTTCACGCTCTACATGCGCCAGGCCCGCAGCCTGTTCGACGGCAACGTCGGCCAAGTCATCGCCGACAACCACGACAACGTGCTGCTCGCGGCCAAGCCGGGGTTCAGCCCGTTCGTCTACCCCTGGGGATGGCCGCTGATTCTCGCCCCGTTCGTGCGCCTCTTCGAACTCGACTACGAGCGGCTCAAGCTGGTGGAAGTGGGCTGCTGGCTGGTCTTTCTCGGGTTCTTCCACGCGCTGCTTCGCCGACGGATGCCGTGGTGGCTGGCGCTCGGCACAGTCGCGGCGGTCGGTACTTCGCTGCCGTATCTGCGCCATACCGGGCAATTGCTGTCGGAGTTTCCATATCTGGCTTTGGTCGGTGCGACCTTGTGGTGGCTTGATCGCTGCCGCCGGGACGGACGGCTCGATCTGGCGCCCCGGCGTGATCTGATAATCCTCGGGTTGCTCGCGATGATGGTCTTCAACACTCGCCGTGAGGGTTTGGCGATCGTCCCGGCGATCGTGGTGGTGCAACTGGTCGACCTGCGCGGTCGATGGAACGTGGTGCCCTGGAAGGCGGTGGCAACCCCGCTGGCGACCTTCTGCGGCAGTGTGATCACGCTGCAAATAGTGCTGCCATCGGCGCTTGCTCCGCACTATGACGGGGCGGGCCTGCATCACACCTGGCGCAAACTCGGCGGACCATTCCGCACGGCGTTTCGCGACCAGATAGACGTAGGGAGCCGTTCGACGCTGGCGTGGTTCGTCTTCGCGCTTGCCGTCGTGGGAGCGGCGTACCGTCTGGGGCGGGCCGCCGCCGACGACGTCGCGCTCTTCGTCCTCCCCGTTCTGTCGCTGTTGATGGTCGGCACGATTCCCGCCAACGGCGACCGGTACCTGTTGCCGGTCACGCCGTTCGCCGTGTACTTCGCGGTGCAAGCGGTCGCGCTGATTCGCGTGCCCCGCAGTCGACTACCGGTGGTCGCCGGGTGTGCCGTCGGAGCGATCCTCGGGGTCCACCTGGTCGGTGCCGCCGATGAACTTCGAGCGGTACAGAAGTTCAACCAGGGTGGAGCGACGCTGGACGGCCCGAGTTCTCCGTACGCCGTCGCGGCCTTCGAAGCCGTCGAGCGCTATACCCAGCGCGACGACATCGTCGCCTTCTTCAAAGCCCGGTCGCTGACGTTCTACACCGACCGGCGGGCCGTCCAGTCGAGCGACTTCGAAGTCATCCGTCAACGCGCCGATTTCTTCATGATGCGCCGCAACAGTGACCACAGCCAGCCCTTGCTCACGGACTCAATGGCGGCCGATGCCGGCCTCGTCGAAGTCTGGAGCGACGCCGACTGGGTGCTGTGGAAAGTCCCGCCCTACGGCTATTGACGTGGCCGTTGGCCCGCTCGCAGGCGGTCACGGAACGGGCGCATGCCGCTCAGCGTCAAGGGTTGGTCGACCAGCCATGACTGCCACGACTCGGTGCGGAACAGGTGGTACTCGTCGGTGCGGATGTAGGAACTGTCGGGCTCGATGAACTCCAACTCACCGGGGGCGTTCGGGTGCAGGCAGACGAACGTCAATCCGGTGGGAACACCCCCGATGAGGCTCTCGTAGAACGGCCTTGCCGGCACGGTCCGGCTCCAGTCGGTCTCCAGCACCGTGTCGAACAGCTGCTGGCTCTGGACTGCGGCGGCCACGGTCAGAGGCTCGTAAGCGGCT
>JANNNL010000178.1:0-7423 GCA_031398525.1 Actinomycetes bacterium
TTCACCGCCGAGACCGAGATCAGCCGCAAGGACTGGGGGCTGGAGTGGAACATGGTGCTCGAAGCCGGCGGTGTCGTCGTCAGTGACAAGATCAAGATCACTCTCGATATTCAGGCGGTCAAGGCCTGAGCCCGTCCGCCATCATCGTATTTGAACCCAAGCCCGAGTCTGAAGGAGTTGCCATGAGTGTTCGTCGTCTCAACCATGCCGTGTTGTGGGTGCGTGATGCCACCCGGTCGGCGGCGTTCTACACCGAGCACCTCGGCTTTACGGTCAAGGTGAGCGCGATGAATGGACGGGCTGTGTTTTTGCGGGCCGCCGGCTCGACGAACGATCACGACCTGGGCCTGTTCTCGAAGGGTCCCGATGCCCCAGGCCCGACGGCGGCGTCAGTCGGGCTGTATCACCTGGCCTGGCAGGTCGACACGATCGAGGAGTTGGCTCGCCTGCGCGCGGTCCTGGCGCAGGTGGGCTCGCTCGTCGGAGAGTCGGACCATGGCGTGAGCAAGAGTCTGTATGCCAAAGACCCCGATGGGATTGAGTTCGAGATCATGTGGGCGGTTCCGCCCGAGGCATGGCCCGCGGACGGCGGTGGCATCGAACCGTTGCGGCTCGACGCAGAGTTGGCTCGTTGGGCCGGGGTCGTGACGGCCTAGCCGGTCGCGCCATCCAGGGTTGCGTTCAGGGCGGCGTGGATCGCCTCGGCGGTACGCCGTCCTGAAAAGAGCGCCCCTTGGATCGAACCGGTGTCGCGGTGGTCGCCGCACACGAAGAGGCCATTGCCGAGGGCGATCCGGCGTTTCGGTGAAAACGGTGGCGATTGGTCGGGCTGGCCGTGCTCGATGCGGTCGGTACGCAGGTGGTCCCATGCATCGACCTGGGGTCCCCACCAGCCACGGAGCTGCCGCCGGACGTCCGATGCAAGGTCGCCATCGACGATGCCAGGGGTCGCGCAGGCGATCAGGTGACGGCCGGCCGGAGCGTAGGACGGGGCGACATTGCTCATCAGCGCCACATTGAGTGCAGGACCCGTGCTGGACCCGTCAAGCATGACCATCTTGTGATGGCTCGGGGCGGCTGATGCGGCAAAGTACACGCAGCCCACGGTCCGCGAGGCGACCGGGCGGGTGCCGACGAGTCGGTGGGCGACCGGCCCCTCGGTGGCGACAAGTACCGCTCGGGCGTCGATGATTTCATCGTTGTCGAGGTG
Organism: Actinomycetes bacterium; assembly: GCA_031398525.1. Lineage (GTDB taxonomy): Bacteria > Actinomycetota > Acidimicrobiia > Acidimicrobiales > Ilumatobacteraceae > JANMJD01. The sequence continues at coordinate 1,211 of JANNNL010000178.1, forward strand.
AACCGTCGTGCCGTCGATGCCGGTGACCTCGGTGTTCACCCGCACGGTGCCCGGGGCAAGGTCGTCGGCAATTTGCCGGGGGATGGCTCCCATTCCGGCGGCGGGCACAGCCGACTGACCCTCCGACAGGCTGCGAAAGATGATCTCAAACATTCTGCTCGACGTCCCCAGTGTCGGGTCGAGTTGGATGCCGGCGAAGAGGGGACGGAAGAATCGCTCGATGATCGCTGCGGAAAATCCGGCGGCGCGCAGGGCCGACATCGTTGACACATCGGCCCCGTACATCAGCCGTGACGCATGGCCGGAGCGGACGCGGCGGCGGACCAGGGCGACGCGCACCTTGTCGCCAAGCGTTCCGATCGGCGCGAAGGCCGTTGCCAACGCATGGCGAGGAGATCGGAATGGATCGACGACAACGCTTGCTCGACCATTGCGCCACACCACCGCTCCCGGCTCGAACGCGGCAAGTTGTAGTCGCTTGTAGTCGAGTTGGTGCTGAGCCTCGGGATACGCGGTCAACAGCACCTGGAACCCCCGGTCGAGGATGAAGCCATCGACGACATCGCTGCGAACGCGTCCACCTATGTCGTCCGACCGTTCGATCACCTGCACCGCTCGCCCGACGCGCTGCAGTTCCCGAGCGGCCGTCAGCCCGGCGAGCCCACCTCCGACGATCACCACATCGCGCGATCCATTGCGGGCCGTCGTCATGTCGGTGACCTCACTTTTTGAGGAGCGACCGCAGGGCGCCGTCCAGGGTTGGGTGGCGGAACTCGAATCCCGACGACAGAAGGCGGGTCGGTTGTACCCGCTGGCCCGTGAACAACAGGGCGTCGGCGAGGTCGCCGCCGAGCAACAACTTCGGCGCGAACGACGGCACGGTCATGACCGCTGGGCGATGGAGTACCTGCGCCAGCACCTTGGTGAAGTCCCGATTGGTGACAGCCCCGGGCGCTGTGAGGTTCACGGCTCCCGCAATGTCTGGCGTCAGTAGATGTTCGATGGCGCGGACGTGGTCGTCGATCGAGATCCAGCTTTGCCACTGACGTCCACTACCGAATCGGCCACCAAGGCCGAGGCGGAACAACGGTAGAAGTTTGCGCAAGGCACCACCGGCGGGACTGAGAACGATGCCGGTCCGCAAGTGGGCAACCCGGATTCCGGCCGTCTCGGCGGGCTGCGTGGCGGCCTCCCAGGCTTGACACACCTCGGCGAGAAACCCGGTTGACCCGGCCGACGACTCGTCGAGCAACTCGTCGCCCCGGTCGCCATACCAGCCGATCGCCGATCCCGACAGCAGGACCTTGGGCGGAGCCTTCAGGCCGGCCAGCGTTCGAGCGAGGAGATCGGTGGTGATCGTGCGGCTCTCAAGAATCTCGCGGCGATAACTATCGGACCATCGCTTGTCACCAATTCCGGCACCGGCGAGATGCACGACAGCCTCGATCCCCTCAAGGCCGGCATCGTCAATGGTTCCGGCTGGAGGATTCCACGTGACCTCACCCGGTCCAGCCGGACGCCGGACGAGCCGCACTGTTTCGTGGCCCTCGCAACCGAGGTGGGTGGTCAACGCGGTGCCGATGAGACCGCTGGAGCCGGTGATGAGAATCTTCATGCTCCCAATCATACGAGCGTATGAGGTGGCGTGCGTGATTGTGTCGAATGATCTGTTTTCGATCAATACCCGCGCAATGTGGTTGTCAATCAGACAAAATGCGCCCAGCGAGCGCGGCCGGTGCCCTTGACCGGCGGCCAAGAGTGCGGAGGGTCCCCGTGGACGATCATCAGCAGCCCGATATCCCGTGGAACGCGCCGACACCGGGTACGACCTGGCAGCCCGGTTCACCGACCGCCGGGTCTGAGCTGGTCACCGAGGTTCCCCTGCTGCCGCTGTCTACCGAACCGAAGCGCAAGGGCCGTCGAGTCGTTGCCATCGGCGCAGCCGCCGCGCTCATCGCCGCGGGCGGATTCGCGATGGTGCAGGTTGCCGGAGGTGGGGCCGAGGGAGGCGCAGCAACCCCGGTCGAAGCGGTGCAGCAGCTCGTTGCGTCGATCAACGCCGAGGATGCACTCGGGGCGATGGACATGTTGCTACCGGGCGAGCGGCGGACCTTCAAGCAGCCGATGATCGACATGGTCGCTGAGCTCAGCCGACTGGAGATTCTCGATACGACCGCCAAGCTCGACGCCGTCAGCGGAACCGACGTGGAAGTCACCCTGGCCGCCGATCTCGAAACCACCGAAGTCGCTCCCGACATCGCAACGGTGCAGGTCGCGGGGAGCGCCAAGGCCAATGTCGACACATCGAAAATCCCGATCGGCACCTTCCTGATCGACAACATGCTGGACGGCACTCGCCCGGACGGGATCGAGACGGCGAGTGGCGACTTCGGGGGCGACGCCGGTGATCCGATTCCGGTCACGGTGGTCAAGCGCGACGGTCGGTGGTACGTCAGTCTGTGGTACTCGGTCGCCGAAGCGGCTCGTCAGCAGGCCGATGCCACGTTGCCGACCCTTGAGGAAGCGATCAAGCCGCAAGGGGCAGAATCCCCCGAGAAAGCCGTTGGGGCGATGATCGAGGCGGTTGCCTCCTTCGACCTCGAAGCGATCATCGCCGGCATGAACCCGAACGAGGCCGAGGTGCTGCAGCGCTACGCCCCGATCTTTCTCGCCGACGGACAGGACTCCGTTGATGGACTCGTTTCGGATGTGAGCGCCAAGCTGAAGGTCGACGACCTGACGTACGAGGTGACCAAAGATGGCGACAACGACGCCACCGTCGACGTCAAAACGCTGGCCCTCAACGGCGAGATCGATGGCGGTGCGGTGTCGATTGGCTACGACGGGGATTGCTACACCGTCGAACTCTCGGTGCCCGACAGCGAGCCCGAGACGACCAAGACCTGCAATTCCGAGACCAACGAGGAACTGAGCAAGTCCGGGCTTGGATTCCTCGCCCGGGCCACCCGCAATGCCGGGATTCGGGTGTCCAAGGTCGACGGCAAGTGGTACGTCAGCCCGTTCGGGACCGTGACCCACTCGGTGGTTTCGGTGCTCAAGCAGCTCAAGCGCGCCGACCTTAGCGAGCTGTCGGACAGTTTCGGAGACTTCGCCCAGGGCGCGAGCGACCAGCTTGGCGTGGACGTTCCGGGGCTACCGACTCCCGACGAAACCCTCGACACCGTCTTTCTTCCGATCGACGAGACTTTCGACACGATCCCGACCGACACCTTCGACACGACGCTGGATACGACGTTTGAGACGGTCGCGGACTTCCCGACCGACGATGCGGCCGGAGCGTGCTACGCCGAGTTCGAGTACGAGCCGGCCGTCGCCTGCTTCCAGGCCGGATTGGCAGCCGCAACGATCACTCCCGACGAGATCCCGGTGCAGCTCCGATTCCCCGAATGTGGGCTGGGGGAGCCGTATTGGACGGGCTACTTCCAGATGTCGGATGCCGAATTCATCGCCGCAATCTCCGCGGCTTCACCCTGCTTCGCCGACAAGGTCGCCGCCGGGGCGTTGTTCGACTACGAAGTCCCGTTCGAGACGATCAAGCCGGAATGCTTCAACGGCGTCAACCCCTACGCGATGCCTGATGTCGAGGCGGGCCAAGTGGTGTACGACGCCTACGCGGCATGCGCGTCGGCGTGACGCCGCAGCGACCAACGAATCAGCTGGCGGGCCTACGAGACGATCGTTGACAGCATGGCGTCGAGCTGGCTGTCTTCGAGCGCTCCGAGGGCCTGGCTGCCGGTACCTGATGCATCGATGAACACCCACGCCGGTTGAGCGGGCACATCGAAGTGCCTGAACACCGTCGCCGGATCATCGCTGATCTGGGGAAACGTCAGCCCATGCTTGTCGATGAACTTCTGCATGCTCGCCTCGTCACCCTGCCACGCCACGCCGACGAAGTCGACCTTGCCGGCCCACCGCTTCGTTGCCTCCTCGACCGAGGGGGCTTCTTTGTTGCAAATGCTTCAACCAGGCGCCCAGAACCAGACGGCCAACGGTTGGCCCGCATATGCGGCGAAGTCGAACTCACCGCCACCGATCAACGGCGCATTGATCTGCAGCAGTGGCGGGACAACGACCGGGGCCACGCTCACTACCGGGGCTGGCGTCGGAGTCGTGTCACCGACCGCTGCAGCAGTGGTCGGCGCGGTTGCAGCTTCGGTAGCGGGGGCTGGGGATGCAGTGGCAGCCGGGGCCGGCGGATTGGTGGCCTGCGGTTCGGCGGCATTGCCGGTCGAGGAACTGGTCGAGCCCCCGCATGCAGCCGCCCCAACGCCGAGGATGACGGCGAGAAGCGCGGTTCGAGAGAATCGTTGCATAACGGCACCGTATCGGTTGGGTCCCGAACCGTTACGCCCCTACCCTGAAAATCCGTGAGCGATAACCAGTGAGCACCCGGCGACTCATCCTGACGGCAATGGTGTGCGGAGTGGTGATCCTGATCGCCGGAGGTGCGCAGCTGATCCGGCTCAGCCGCTCGCAGGATCGCGTCGAGGTACTGAGCGAGGGGCAGGCGGCCGTCGTCGGCGCCGCCCAGGCTAAGGTGGTATCGAGTCGAATCACGGGGCAACAGGTCGAAGTGACCGTCGAGGTCACGCCGCCGGCCGCTGGGGTGACGGCCGGCCTGACCGCGGCCGAGCCGTGGTCGTTGTTGGTGGGCGGGACGCTCGTCGCCCCTCAAACCGAGGCCGGATCGTGTCGTGACCGACCTCTCGACGGTGGCACATCGGGGCCGATCAGATGCACGGTGATTTTCGGCGTCGGGCCGGGAACCAAGACGCTGGCGTTCCGATGGGGAGATACGCAGCGACAGTGGCAATTGTCTGTTTGAGCGGTGGCCGAGCCACGGTCGGGCTTCGACGAGGCAGCCTGTGAGCGATGCCACCCGAGAGGGGCAGTGGCAACTGGCCCAGGCCAGCTACGATCGCGATCGATTGAGTGGGCGCCCGCAGCAGCAGGACCCACCGCCCGAGCGACTCGTCGTCCTCGGTTATGGAAGTCGGAAATTCGATCAGGTGAGGTGATTCCTACGGCCGAGCAATTTGATCTCGTGGTGATCGGTGGAGGCCCCGGTGGCTACGGCGCAGCGTTGTACGCCGCATCGGCCGGTATGAACGTGGCACTCGTCGAGAAGGACTCGATGGGAGGAACCTGTCTCAACCGGGGTTGTATCCCCGCGAAGGCGTTCCTCGAGACGGCCGCCGTGCACCGCCACGTTGCCCATGCTGCCGACTTCGGTATCAATGCCGGGGCGCCGTCGGTCGACTTCGCCGTCACCCAGGCGCGCAAACAAAAAATCGTTGATGGCCTGGTCAAAGGCATTGGCGGCCTGCTCAAGGGACGCAAGGTCACGGTGTTTACCGGCGTTGGCTCCCTGGGAGCGAACCGCACGGTCACGGTGCAGCACCCCGATGGTGCCACGTCGCAGGCGTCGGGCGCGCACGTGATCCTCGCCGCTGGTTCAGTGCCGCGAATGATCCCCGGGTTCGATCGCGGTGGGCCGATCATGTCGAGTGACGAAGTACTGATGCTCGACCACGTGCCGGCCCGCGTCGCCGTCATCGGCGGCGGAGCGATTGGTTGCGAGTTCGCCTCGACCTTCGCAGATCTCGGTGCTCAGGTCACGATTCTCGAAGGTCTGCCCAAGATCCTCCCGGGACTCGACGCCGACGTCGCCAATGTCGTGGTTCGCAGCTTCAAAAAGAAGAACATCGACATCCGCACCGGTGTCAGCGTCACGGGCCACACGCCCAACGCCGCGGGCGGCACCACGGTCAACTTCGGTGATGGTGAGTCTCTCGAGGCCGACGCCGTAGTGGTTTCGGTCGGGCGGCGGCCATTCGCCGACCACCTCGGCCTCGCTGGCACTGCGGTCAAGGTCTCGGAGCGCGGATTCGTTGAGGTCGATGAGTATTGCCAGACGGCCGAGCCCGGGGTCTACGCCATTGGCGACCTGATCAACACGCCTCAACTCGCTCATGTCGGTTACGCCGAGGCAATCCTGTCGGTCAAGCACATGCTCGACGAGGAGCCGATGCCGATTGCCTATGACCGGGTGCCGTGGGCGATCTACTGCCATCCCGAGGTCGCCTTCTGTGGTCCCGGCGAGGAGGCGGCGATCGCCGCAGGCTATGACGTCGTCGTGGCCAAGCATCAGTTCCGCGGAAACAGCAGGGCGATGATCTTGGGCGAGTT
>JANNNL010000223.1:0-3010 GCA_031398525.1 Actinomycetes bacterium
CGGCAAGATCAAGGTGCAGGGCGACATGATGAAGATGATGCAGATGAACGCCGTTCCGCCGGACGATTTCGCCAAGAAGATCGCCAACGAAATCAAGGATCTGACAGCCTGACGATCTGATCCTCGTGCGGGTTCACCGACTGCGCCCGGCTCCCACCCTACGATGGGGGCCGTGAGCGCGTCGGAACCAACAGCACCCGGTGACACCGCCGATTGGGCACCGCCATCGACGCCCCCCGCGAGTTCGCCGGCGTCGAACTGGACAACCGGCTCGGTCGGCTCGGCGGTGCCGACATACCCCACCGCTCGCATCGGCGGCACCACGGTCGTCGCGCCATCAGAGCCCGCCGATCTGGGCTATGCGTTCGAAATCGGCGGCACTGGCTCAACGGTCGATCGCGAGTCCTCGTTGATCGGTGCCGCCGTCGGCCCACCCCCGGGTGACGACGCGACCGGAGGTGAGCCCCCAGCCACTCCACCGCTGCCGCATGCCGCGATGCCGCCAACCGCCGCCGCAACTGCCACCGCGGCAGCAACGACGGTGACCCACGGCCGTCAGCGACATCGACGACTGGGTCCGGTTCTCGTGGGCATCCTTGTCCCGGGGTTGATGATCCTCCTTGGTCTGTCGCTGATTGCCAGTTCACTCGCCGGCGGTTCAGACGCGTCAACACCGTCCGACCGGGTGTCACGCTCCGGGGCCGAGGCCCGCCCGAGGTCGGCCGACAACAACTCGGGCTCCGAAGGTTCGACGAGCGACGCGTCCGATGACACCACGTCCGATGACACCACGTCCGATGACACCGCGTCCGATGACACCGCGTCCGATGACACCGCACCGGGCGGACCGGCCGTCATCACGGCGGCCGTCCCGGTGATCGTCGTTCCCATCGTCGGCGACCCCGCCGACCGGGCATCGGTGATCGCCCAAACCTTTCTGACCGCCCTCGCGAACGAGGATTTTCGGACCGCGCGGGCCATGACCGATACCGACGTTGACGAGCGGGCTGAGCAGAACCTCGAAGCCGCGACGATCATCCCGGTCAGTGCCAGTCAGATCGGTCCCGATCGCGTCGCCATGCGAATCGTCATCGTGGAGTACCGGACCGTCGACGATGAACTCACGACCACGTTCATCTGCGCCCGCTGGGATGTCGCGACCGCAACCGGCCGTATCGATCAGCTCGGTGCGTTGCAGTTGGGCGAACGACGAGTCGGCAAGGTAGTTCCCGGTGATCTCGGTGACACCCTGGCGGCCGATTGCGACGCCACCTCCCTGGCTTCTTCGGGGTAAGCAACCCACTCCCGACGAATTAGGCGCTCAGTCGGCGACCAGTGCCCCGATGGCATCCGCAAGACCCTCAACCGTCCAGCGATCGTTCTGCTCGATCGACGGCCCGTTGGCCCAACTCTGGACGCGAGTGACGTTGCCAGCCTGCACGAGGAACGTCTCGCCGTTGAACTCGCACCGCTCGCTCGCCAGATAGGCGACCAGCGGCGAGATGTTGGCCGGATCCCACGCATCGAACACCGCAGCGTCAGCCGGAGCGGCGATCATCTGGTCGAGACCGGGAGTGGCCAGGGTCAGGCGCGTGCGGGCCCCCGGGGCAATGCAGTTGGACCGGACGTTGTAGCGCACCAGTTCCTTGGCCACGATTTGGTTGAACGTGGCGATACCCGACTTGGCCGCTCCGTAGTTGGACTGGCCAGGGTTTGAAAACAGTCCGGACGTCGACGAGGTATGGACGAGGTTGCGAGGTTTGACGATGCCCGCCTTGTGTTGCTCGCGCCAATAGGCGGCGGCCCACCGCGTGGGCACGAAATGACCCTTGAGGTGCACCGCAATGACCGAGTCCCATTCGCCTTCGGTCATATTGACCAGCACTCGGTCGCGCAGGATGCCAGCGTTGTTCACGACGATGTCAAGATCGCCGAAGGCCTCGATCGCCGAGTTGACCAATCGCTGGCCACCCTCCCAATCGGCGACGTTGTCACCATTGACGACTGCTTGACCCCCCATCGCCCGAATCTCCGCGGCGACCTCCTGGGCCGGGGTGACGTCTGCTCCGGATCCATCGTTGGCGCCACCGAGGTCGTTGACGACCACGCGGGCACCTTCTGAGGCGAACAGCAATGCATGCTCCCGGCCGATTCCGCGTCCAGCGCCGGTGATGATCGCCACCCGCCCGTCCAATGCTCCCATGACGACTCCTCCGCGCAATGTCCTATGCGTGGCGAAACTTACCGAGCCACACCACTCGCGCCCAAACGGAAGGCCGCGTTCCGAACCGAAGGCCGTCGAGGTGCCGCCGTCGAAGTACTGCCGGGAACGTGCGCTCAGGCGGAGAACGCGAGATCGAGAATGCTGCCACGTTTCATTTGCTGGTCACCGACGACCTGTTCGCCCTGCGAGGTCACGCCGATCACGATGCCGGTGAGATTGTTGCCCGTCGACGTGCCCACCACGAGGCCGGCTCCCTCGATCGCCGCCTTGGCGGCCTCGAAACCGAGGTTGCCCAGCGATGGCACGATGACGTTGTCGGGCCCCTTCGAGACGGTGACCTCGACGGTCGCACCCCGCTCCACTGCTGAGCCGTCGGCGACGGATTGGGCCATGATTTGACCGGGCGCAACGGTGTCGCTGAAGTCTTCGCCGGTCTGCACCAGGGTCAGCCCTTGTGCGGTGAAGATGGCCTGGGCATCGGTGAACACGACCCCCGTCAGATCAGTGATCGTTCGCGGGGCCGGACCCTTTGACACGACCAGGTCCACCATTGTCTGAGGGACGACTTGCGAACCAGCCGCGAGCGCTGGCGAGGCCTTGATCTGCCAGCTGATGACGATCGCAGGCAACACCGTTTCGTCGAATCGTTCCTCGATCACCTGTCCCTGCAGGCCGACGGAGGTCAGCGCGGTCAGCGCTTGATCGACCTGCTGGCCGGTGACTTCTGGCAGGGCAACGAGCGACGGACCATCGGAGACGACGATCACGAAGGCGGAGCCACGCTTG
>JANNNL010000227.1:0-1291 GCA_031398525.1 Actinomycetes bacterium
GCGGTGTCCGGATCGTCGAGAGCTGCCCGGTGATCGGAATTCGCCATGACGGCCGCCGGGTGACCGGGGTCGACACAGCTGAGGGCTCGATCGAGGCGGAGTACGTGATCAACTGTGGCGGGCTGTGGGGCCGCCAGATCGCCGAACTCGCCGGGGTCAAGGTCCCGTTGCAGGCGATGGCCCACTACTACGTGATCACCGAAGCGATCCCCGGCCTGCCACGCGGGCTGCCGACGGTGAAGAGTTCTGACGAGTGGATCTACGTCAAGAACGAGGGCGACGGGATGATGCTCGGCTTCTTCGAACCGGGCAGCTACCCCTGGAAATCCCGCGGCGTACCCAACGACGCCGCCTTCGTGCAGCTCCCGGACGACTGGGAGCACCTTGGCGAGTATTTCGAGATCGCCACGCGCCGCATTCCCGCACTGGCTGGTGCCGGCATCCGACTGTTCTTCGGGGGCCCGGAGAGCTTCACCCCCGACGCGATGTACCACTTCGGTGAGGCCCCGAATCTGCGCAACTTTTTCATCGCCGCCGGATTTAACTCGGCGGGGTTTCTCACCGGGCCGGGCATCGGCTCGGTGCTCGCCGACTGGCTCGTCGACGGTCGGTCACCGATCGATCTTCCCGAGGCCGATCCGGCCCGCGTCATGCGCCATGAGACCAACCGTCGATTCCTCGAACAGCGGGTTACCGAGACCCTCGACGTCGCCTATGCGATGCACTGGCCGTACTACCAGCGCACCAGCGCCCGCGGTCTGCGCCGCAGCCCGCTGTACGAACGCACCGCAGTCAACGGGGCGGTGTTCGGAGAGTTGGCGGGGTGGGAGCGTCCGAATTGGTATGCGCCCGAGGGCGTTGAGCGGGCCTACCGGTACACCTACGGGCGGCAGAACTGGTTCGAGCACGCCGCCGCCGAGCACCGCTCGGTACGCGAGGCAGTCGGCGTGTTCGACATCTCGACGTACGGGAAGTTCTCGGTCCAGGGTCGCGACGCGCTGGCGTTCCTCCAGCGCACGTGTGCGGCCGATGTCGACGTCGCGGTCGACCGCATCGTCTACACGCAATGGCTCAACGACTTCGGAGGCATCGCGGCCGATGTCACCGTGACCCGGTTGAGCCAGCGCGAGTTCCTCGTCCTCACTGCGCCAGCGTCGACACCGCGGGATCTGGCCTGGCTCCGACGCCACGTCAGTGACGACGAGTTCGTCACCGTCACCGACGTCTCGGGAACGATGGCGATGATCGCGGTCATGGGTCCTGAGTCGCGCCGTCTGTTGCAGCCGCTGAC
>JANNNL010000252.1:0-9018 GCA_031398525.1 Actinomycetes bacterium
GTCGAATGGGTCGGCCCGTCTGGCGCTCGATAGCACCATCGACGTGGTCATCGTTGACGCCACAGCCGAGGTGCTCGACCTCTCGGCCGCGGATGAGGCGATGGTGCACGGCTACGTCGAGCGAGTCGGCTGGGACCCGCGTCTGGAGCGTGGCGAATGGTCGCTGCTCGTCCTGACCCCGACTCGCATTCAAGCCTGGCAGAGCGTCGGCGAGATCGAGCGTCGCACACTGATGCTCGACGGAGCCTGGACGTAGGCGGACCCGCTACACGTCGGTGTAATCGCCGGTGCCGGTGTCGAACAACGAATAGACCAGGTCATCGGGACCGCGCCTGCCCATGGTGAACCCGGCTGGGAACTCGCCTGAGCCGACAACGGGGTCGTCTCGCCGCCACTCGATGGCACAGGTGCGCCGGGCGATGCGCCACGTCGGATCGCCCGGACTCCCCGTGCGTCGCTCAAAGCGATCAAGGTACCTCAATCCGACGACGTGATCAGCAAGTTGCCCGGTGGCATTCGTGCCGCGGTGATATGCCACGGCATATGTCTCGACGGCGGCGACGTCGTCGCGCACCTCGATGTTGCAGGTCCCGAGGAAGTGCATCGTTCGGTCGAAGCGGGCGAGGGTGGGGGCGAGCCACTCGATGAGGCCATCGACATTGCCGCGATACCGGCCGTGGTCATCCGTGGCGTCGGGGTGGTAGCAGGTCCGCACGAGTCCGAGGTCGACCCGGTCAATGCCTCGGCAATATCTCGCCAATACCGAACGAATCTCACGATCGGCGAGCAACACGGCAACGTCGCTGGACTCGGTCACGGCGCACCCACCGCCAAGTTTCGATTGACTCCCGAATCAATCAGGCCAGTCACGCTACGTCCAGCCATTGAGTCGCTCGACCTACGACATCTGGGTCTATGGTGATGCTCAGTTGCGACGGAAACACAAGATGCGGGGTACACATGGTGAACGGTAGTGAAGTCGTGGGTCGGCGTCGCGCCATTGGCGTTGTGGCGGTCGGGGCCGCCCTTGCGTTGGTGGGATTGACCGGACAGTCTCCAGGCGGCGCGGCCGCTGCTGATCCGGTGGTTGTTGCCGCCGGTGATATCTCCTGTGCCGGCGGGGCGACATCGGGATGTGGACAGCAGGATGCCACCGCCCTGCTCATCAAACGGTTGGCCCCAAAGCGAGTGCTGCCGCTTGGCGATCTCCACTACGGCCCCACTCGTACAGCAGCGGAGTTCAAGGCTTCGTACGGTCCCGGGACCCAACCCAGTTGGGGCGATTTCAAGTCGATCACCAGCCCAACCATCGGTAGCCACGAGTACGACGGGCACGCCACCGCCGACGGCTACTACGCCTACTGGAACGGATCGGCCACCGCCAGCGGGCCAGCGGGCTCGCCGAGCACCGGGTACTACTCCGAGACCATCGGATCATGGCGCCTGATTCATGCCAACAGCCAAAAGGGCAGCAACTCGGGAGCACAACTGGCGTGGCTGAAGGCGCAGTTGGCCTCGGCTCCGAAGTGTTCGATGGTGCTATGGCATCACCCCCGATACTCGTCGGGCACACACGGAAATCAGTCGCAAGCGACCGGCCTCTTCGCCGCGGCGTACGCCGGGAAGGCGGATGTGGTGCTCTCGGGCAATGACCACCTCTACGAACGGTTCAAGCCGCAGAACGCGAATGCCGGGCTCGATACTGCAGCCGGCGTGACCCAGTTCGTGGTCGGCACCGGCGGCCGGAGCCTCTACTCATGGGGTTCGCTCAAGCCGAACTCGGCTTTCCGCAACAACTCCAACTACGGGGTGCTCAAGCTCACCTTGCACTCCAGTAGTCACAGCTGGGCGTTTGTGACGGTCAGCGACAAGGTCCTCGACTCGGGAACCGCCAGCTGCCACTGACGAGCCCCGAACCGACGTCACTCGGGCCGTTGGATCACGACAGGGCACTCAAGAACAGTCGGGTTTCGTCGCCCAAGTTCGCCGGCACGTGATAGCCGGCCTGGTCGGTGATCGTCGGCCAATTGTCGCGCACATCCTCGGGTGACATCGCCGCGTTGACGTAGCCGTCGCACTCGGCGATGAACACCTCGGCGATGCGACCGCCGCCGACCGAGAAGACGCGACCGGTGGCATCGCAATCCTCGTGGGCCAGGTAGGTGACCAGCGGCGAGATGAGGGCCGGATCGAGCTTGTCGCCGAGGGCACCCAAGATGTCCTCCGTCATCCGGGTGAGTGCCAGGGGAGCGATGGCGTTGGCTTTGATGTTGTACTTTGCGCCCTCGACGGCGAGCACGCGAGTCAAGCCGACGAGACCCATCTTCGCGGCCCCATAGTTGGTCTGACCGAAGTTGCCGAAGATTCCGGCGGCCGACGACGTCGAGATGATTCGCCCGTAGCCCTGCTCGCGCATCTGAATGAACGCCGGCTTGGTGACGTGGAACGCGCCCTTCAGGTGCACATCGAGCACGGGATTGAGCAGTTCCGGCTCCATTTTGTTGAACGACTTGTCGCGCAGAATGCCGGCGTTGTTGATCACGATGTCGACGCGTCCGAACGCGTCCATGGCGGTCTTGACGATCGCCTCGCCACCCTCGGGAGTGGCAACCGAGTCGGTGTTCGACACGGCTTCGCCGCCCAACGCGCGGATCTCATCGACCATCCGCTCGGCGGCACCCTTGTCGGAGCCCGAACCGTCGACCGAGCCACCGAGGTCGTTGATCACGAGCAGCGCACCTCGCGAGGCGAGCAGCAGTGCATGCTGACGGCCGAGGCCGCCGCCGGCGCCTGTGATGAGGGCAACCTTGCCGTCGAAACCGAGATCAACCATGACAAACTCCTGGGGGCGTCCTTGGGGATAGAGAACCGGACGATATTACCGGTCGGTAGCCCCCTCGACTCAAGCGTGGCCGGCTACAACTCCGCCCAGTACGTGCCGTCCATCATCGCCGCCAGCGACGCCGCGTCGGGGATCGCTTCGTCGGGGTTCTCCGGCATCTCGGCTTCGCCGAACAGCACTTGGCGGCGCTTGATTCGGAACATGATCGTCGCGTGGCGCAGCGTCGCATCGACGAACCACTCCAGGTCGACCGGTTCGACGCCCGACCGGGCGGAGTACCGCGCCTCGACGTCGGTCATTCGCATGAGCCCCGGCATGCCGGGAAGTTCAAAGAATTCCGGTCGGTTCTTTCAGCAGGTCCACTACGGCCGGCGCGATGTGGCCCAACGCATCCGGCCGACGGCGGTCGCAAACCACCTGTCAGGTGCGGCGATCGCGGCGATCGAGGCCAGTGGCGACCCGGTCTGGGCGGATTGCTCGGGCTGCATCCAACGGGTTTCTACGACGGCTGACGCGGTCGCTCGCCCCGCCGCCACGTGCCGTATCGTGAGAGCTGTGACTCTCTCCGAACATCTCGAGCGGCGACGAAACCGGGTGGCCGACAAGTGGGCGCTCACCGACGAGGTCGTGCTCGTCAACGCCGGGTCGCCGGTCTCAATTGAGGGCAGCGATCAGTACTACCCGTTCGTGCCGCATCCCGACCACCGCTATCTCGCCGCCAGCGAGATCCCGGAGGCCGTGTTGGCGTTCGACGCGGTGAGCCGGGAGTGGCAGTTGTTCACCCCGCGGCTGACTCCCGACGAACTGGTCTGGGAACCGCCGCCCGACCCGATCGGGTCGCCGCTGACCGAGCTCGACGAGTGGGTCGCCGGACGTGGCTCCCGCCGAGTGCTGCGGGCCGGAGCGGGGGGAGACTCGTCGCTGGTCACCGCGATTGCCGAGACCCGCATCCACAAGGATGAAGCCGAGCTCGACTCGTTGCGCCAGGCTGCGGCGTTCAGCGCGCGGGGCTACGACTGGGTGTTCAACCACGTCGCCGCCGGAATGACCGAGCGCGAGGTGCAGATCGGTATGGAGGCCGAGTTCTTCCGAGCCGGGGCGCCCCGCACCGCCTACGACTCGATCGTCGCCGGCGGACCGAATGGGGCCGTGCTCCACTTCATGCCGACCAGCCGGGTGATCGAGCCCGGAGACCTATTGTTGATCGACGCCGGTGCGGCCTGCGACGGGTACGCCAGCGACATCACCCGCACGATGGTCCTCGGGGCCGAGCCGACCGACCTCCAACGATTCCTGTGGGAGTTGATCCGCCGCACCCACGAGGTCGCCATCGATCGCTGTCGGCCCGGCGTCGAATGGCGCGAAATCCACCACGGCGCGGCCCGCACGATCGGTGCCGGACTCGTGGAACTCGGTCTGTTGCGGGGGAACGTCGACGAGCTGGTGAGCTCGGGCGCGGTCGCCGTCTTCTTCCCCCACGGCCTCGGGCACATGATTGGCATCACCGTCCATGACGCCGGGGGCTACCCGTCGGGCCGCGAGCGCAGCTCCCACCCCCAGTTCCGCTACCTTCGCACCGACCGCCCGTTGCAAGCAGGCATGATCACCTCGGTCGAGCCAGGCGTCTACTTCATCGAAGCCCTGCTCAACTCCGAAGCGGTGCGGGCCGAACATGCCGCGACGATCAACTGGGACATGGCCGATTCGCTGCGATCATTTGGGGGTATCCGCATCGAAGACGACATCCACATCACCACCGGCGAACCTGAGAATCTCACCGAAGCCATCCCTAAACCCCTCCGCATCGGGTGAGGCAACACCCGTCTGGCGTGAGGGCCTGAAGGAAGCCACACGATGGGCGAGACACTTTACAAACGGCCTGAGGAAGCGCATTCTGATCGGTGTCTTCCCAGGAGTGGAGGTTCGACGTGGTGCTCCCAAAGGATGTGTCGTCGGCCGACAACGGCGTGATGCGCGCCGATCTGCGCACGGGCTGTGGCGTGGTGTCGACCTTCTCGCCTCACCGGCAGCTGGAAATGCACCACACCGCTTCCATTGCGATGCGGGCGATGGTCGCCGAAATGTGCAAGGCACTCGGCCTCGATCGCATTACCGGCACCGGCGGTTACCGCACGCTCGCCCGGCAAATCCAAATGTTCGACGGCACTGACCCAAGTAACCGGACCGACAACGACGGTCGTTACATCCCCGAACCGCTGTGGCATCAGTTCGCCCCCGGCGAACTCGACGTCGAGCACCTACGGCATTGGAAGGGCAAGAAGTGGCGGCGCCGGAAACGAACGGCCGATGCCGCCGCGCCCGGCGAGAGCAATCACGGACTCGGACTTGCTGTCGATTTCGACCAGGGACTGACCGATCTGATCCATCCGTGGTTGGTCGGCAATGCTGCCCGGTTTGGGTTTGACCAGGAGAATCCGCGTGAGGACTGGCACTGGCGATACCACGCAGGCGACAAGTTGCCCGCCGGAATCACCGAGCGAACGACAGACGAAAGACCCGAGAAGCCACCTGATCCCCCGAAGCCCACTCCCACGACGGTCGAGGAGAACGACATGCGCGTCATTGATCTCAATCCCAACTCACCCGAATTCGCTCGCCTGGTGATCGCCGGGCGAATCAAGTGGGTGCGTGGCGTTGCTGCCGCATCGGTCGAGAAGATGAAGATCGACAAGATCGAGGTCCAGCGAGACGAGCTGATCGATCTCATGCGAACTTTCGGCACCGAAGGCGATTCGCCATTCGGCGGTGAGTTCGGCAACGCCGCGCCAGATGGGTCACTCAACGCCGCTTGGATCGAGTGTCGCCGCTGACCCCCGCTGACCCGGCGAATCCTCATGGAGTTTCAGAACGCAGCGGTCGATCGGTTTGAGACGGACCAAGGGTGGGTAAACCTCTATATAGCAGGCTCAACACACGGAGGTCCTTGCCATGAACTATGTCGGTCAACCACTGTACGGATATTCGGGGCGGCACTTGGGGACGGTCACGGATGTGATGTCAGACCCGATCCGAATGACGCCGCAATGGGTCACGGTGCGGCGCGGGTTGCTGCGTCGTGAACATCTCATCCCGGCGTCGGCGATCGACGAGCGCGACGGCATGCTCGTCACGCTGCTCGATGAGGACGTCGTGAGGCACGCTCCAGTCACTCACGACCATATTCCGCCCTCACCCGCCGAATCGGAACGAATTCGGGCCCAGATGGGGCTTCCGGCGCTGCAACTGCGCAACGACCAGTGGATGGACGAGCCGCCGACCGGCGAGGTCGAACGGCCGCCGCTGGTGATTGACGATGACCGTCAGTCGGACTGAAAACGTTCGCTGACCTGGCGGTGGGTGCTGAGCATCTCATCGACCGCCGGGTGAGTGAGCTGTCCTGACTCGACGATCACCCGTCCTGCCACGATGGTGTGATGGGCCCCGATCGGGCCGCACCGTAACCACGCCTCGACCGGGTCGGCGATCGCTCCGGCGAACGCCGGCCCGTCGAGTTTCCACACGGCCACGTCGCCGGCCGCACCGACCTTGAGCACGCCGATCTCGCCCTCGCGACCGAGGCATCCAGCGCCGCCATGCGTGGCGCATTCGAGCGCCATCCGGGCGGTTCCTGCGGCGGTGCCGTCGCGCAGTTTGGCGAGCAACATCGCCTGGCGGGACTCCATCCACATCGACGCCGAGTCGGCCGACGACGACCCGTCGACCCCAATGCCGACCTTCACCCCGGCGTTCGTGAGAGCGGTGATCGGGGCGATGCCCGACGACAAAATCATGTTCGAACTGGGACAATGCGCCACGCCGACCCCGGCGGCACCCAATCGCCGGATCTCATCGGCGTTCGGCATCACACAATGAGCGACCCACGTGCGATCGCTGCACCAGCCGACCTGCTCGAAGTACTCGACCGGACGACACCCGAACGTGGCAATCGAGAACGCGTCGTCTTCGGCGTTCTCGGCCAGGTGGGTATGCAGCCGTACGTCGAGCCGTTCCGCCAACTCGGCTGATCGTTCCATCAGCTGCGTCGTGACGCTGAACGGCGAGCACGGGGCCAAGGCGATGCGGATCATCGCGCCGTGGGAACGGTCGTGATGCCGAGCCACTTGCTCAGCGCACGAGGCCAGAATCGTGTCGTCGTCCTGCACCACATCGTCGGGGGGAAGTCCGCCGTCCTTGACCGATAACGACATCGATCCCCGGGTCGGATGGAACCGCATCCCCAAGTCCGTCGCCGCCGCAATCGACGAGCTCAGCAGGTCACCGCCACCCTTCGGATGGACATACAAGTGGTCGGACGACGTTGTGCAGCCCGACAGGGCCAACTCGGCCAAGCCGACCCAGGTGCTCACATGTGCCGCTTCCTCGTCGAGCCGACGCCAGCGCGGATACAGCGCCTGCAACCAGCCGAACAGCGGCTTGTCGGTCATCGGCGGAAAGGCCCGAGTGAGGTTCTGATAGAGGTGGTGATGGGTGTTGATCAGCCCCGGGGTGACTAGACAACCATTGGCATTGAGCGTGCGGCGGGCCTCAGGCTGTTCGTCGGCCGGTCCGCCCATCGCGCTGATCAGCCCATCGGCGATCGCCACCCAACCCCCGGGAATCTCGCGCCGTTCGTGATCGGCCGTGGCAACCAGATCGGCCCCGGAGACGAGGAGATCGGCCCGCGGGTTCACGCCCCGGTCCACTCCGGCCCCGTCCACTCCGGCCCCGAGAACGCGTCGATCATCGCGTACACGTCACCGAGCGGATACAGAATCGGGCACGTCGCGCCGTCACGCATGTACTCGGCGACCTTGGCCCGAGCCTCGGAGGGGGTGCCCGACGCGGTGAGCATCTGCACGATCTCGTCGGGAACCAACTTCGACGCGGCGACCACCTGCTCGTGCGTGGCGGGCCAGGTGAGGACCTCACCAACCTTGTCGAGGAGTGATTGCGGGACGCCCGAAGCCTTCATGATGTGCGGCTGCTGGCCGAGATACTGCGTGACCATCTGGCGGGCCATGTCGAGCGCTGTCGCCCGATCCTCATGGACCGAACAGACGACCAGTTGCGGCCGATCGATGTCGTCGAGCGTGCGGTTGCTCTTGCTCAATCCCTCGCCAAGCGCGGCGATTGCTGACCGGTTGTAGTCGGGTGAAACCAGGTAGTTCAGCACCACCCCGTCGGCGATCTCGCCCGTGAGTTCCATCATCCTCATGCCGGTAGCACCGATGTAGATCGGCACCTCCTTGGCGCGCCGCTCCTGGTAGACGTAGTCAAGTTCCACCCCGTCAAGGTGCACATAGTCGCCATGGAACGTCACCGTCTCGTTGTGCAGCAACGCTCGGACCGTCGTGACAATCTCCCGCATCACCCCCAGCGGCCGGTTGCGGGCAATGCCCACCTTCGCCGCCAGCGGGTCCCACCACGCCCCGATCCCCAGGATCACCCGACCCGGAGCAAGATCGTCCAACGTCGAAAACGTGGACGCCAGCCGAGCCGGATTCCGAGTCCAACAATCAACCACCCCCGAGCCAATCTTGATCGTGTCGGTCACCGCCGCAAACGCCGCCATCGGGACTAGTGCGTCTCGCACGAGCCGACTATCCGCCTGCCACACCGCCTCAAACCCCTTCGCCTCCGCGTACCTGGCAATCTCCATTCCTTCTCGGATCGGATGGGCATCTTGCAAATAGAGAGCAGCAGGCGCGGGCATAGCCCGATCGTAGCTTTACGAAATGTTAAGCGCTGCTCGAATCGCCGTTCGGCTCAGCTGGGTCCAATTCCGCTCATAACTCATCGGCCGCACCTGGACCTTCTCGGCATCATCGTCGAGTCCGACTACCCGGTAACCCCGCTCAGCGTTGGTGTAACAGTCGATCGCGTTGGTCAGGTTGACCGCACGGTCCCCACCCGGCAAAGACTGGTGGGCGGTGCCGAGGTTGTTCTGCGTGGTCGCCCAGCCAATACTGAATCCCAAGAAGGTTCGACCGACACTCGCAGCACGGCATCTTGCAACGCACTGTCGGTGACGCCGCACTGCTTCAGATAGCGGCGGGCATCGTCGGCCGACAAGCCGCCGACAAGATGCTGTTCCAAGTACCGCTCATCGCCGAACTCAGGGTCGACCGTCGCCCAATCGAGACGGTCCCGCCCGGCGATCACCAGCAGCAGCGGCG
>JANNNL010000298.1:0-4654 GCA_031398525.1 Actinomycetes bacterium
GCGACGCCGTTGCCGTTGGGCTTCCGGCCGGCCTCGTTGGCGCCTTCGTCGTGTCTCAGCAGTTGGCCGATCGGTCGACGGCGTGGGTGTCCGTCGGCTTCGCCCTCGGTCTGGCTGCGGTGGTCGTGGGAGCGCAGCTGCGATTCCGCACCGATCTCGTCGCCGGGAGCGGTTTGGTGGCGGCGACGGTGGTGACATCGTTGGGAGATCGGCTTGCCGAACTTCCCGGGTGGGCGTGGATGGCGCTCGGCGGCGTGCTGCTCGTCGGCTTGGCGATTCGGGTCGAACGGTCGGTGACCCCGAAAAATCCGGGGTGAGCAGGGCCGGGACGGGATCAGCCTGCGTCGCGCAACTCTCGACGCAGGTCTTTGATCTCGTCTCGGAGCCGTGCGGCATACTCGAACTTCAGCTCCTCGGCGGCCTGATGCATCTCTTCTTCGAGCGTCAGGATCAACCGGTCGAGTTCCTGCTGCGGCAGGGTCTTGAGTTCGCTCTTCACCTTGTCGCGTTCGCGCTGACGGCGGCGATCTTTTCCGGGGACCGGCGAGCCCTCGGCCGGGCGGAGCATCGACAAAATGTCGCCGACGGCCTTGCGGATCGTCTGCGGGTCGATGCCATGTTCGGCGTTGTGGGCGACTTGTAGTCCTCGGCGACGGTGGGTTTCGCTGATCGCCCGCTGCATCGAGTCCGACACGGTGTCGGCGTACATGACCACTTGGCCGTTGACGTTGCGGGCAGCGCGGCCGATCATCTGGATCAACGAGGTTTCCGAGCGCAGGAAACCCTGCTTGTCGGCATCGAGAATGGCGACCAACGACACCTCGGGCAGGTCGAGACCCTCTCGCAGGAGGTTGATACCGACCAGCACATCGAAGTCGCCGAGGCGCAGCCCACGCAGAATCTCGATGCGCTGGATCGTGTCGATGTTGGAGTGCAGGTAGCGCACCCGCAGGCCCTGTTCGAGCAAGTACTCGGTCAGGTCCTCGGCCATCTTCTTAGTCAGGGTGGTGACCAAAAAGCGGTCGCCTTAGTCGGTGCGTTGCTTGATCGATTCGATCAAGTCGTCGATCTGGCCCTTGGTCGGCCGCACGATCACCTCGGGGTCGATGAGGCCGGTCGGACGGACGATCTGCTCGACCACTTGATCGGAAACCCGCAGCTCGAACGGCGCTGGGGTCGCCGAGAGGAAGACCACCTGGTTGAGGCGCTCCATCACCTCCTCGAAGCGCAGGGGACGGTTGTCCTTTGCGCTCGGGAGGCGAAAACCGTGCTCAACCAGGATTTCCTTTCGGCTCAAGTCGCCCATGTATTGGCCGTGAAGCTGTGGGACAGCCACATGCGACTCGTCGATGACGAGCAGGAAGTCCTTCGGGAAATAGTCGATGAGGGTGAACGGCGGCTCCCCCGGCGACCGGCCGTCGATGTGCATCGAGTAGTTCTCGATGCCATTGCAGTAGCCGACCTCTTGGATCATCTCGAGGTCGTACTGCGTGCGCATCCGTAGGCGCTGGGCTTCAAGCAGCTTGTTCTCGGTCTCGAACAGGGCGAGACGTTCTTGCAACTCGGCTTCGATGCCGACCACTGCGACCCGCATTCGCTCGTCGCCGGCGACGTAGTGGGTCGCCGGGAACACCATCACCTGCTGCAGGTCACGTAGCTGCTCGCCAGTGAGAGTGTCGATGAATGTGATGCGATCGACGGTGTCGCCGAACATCTCGATGCGCAGCACCGACTCCTCGTACGACGGATGGATCTCGATGGTGTCGCCGCGCACGCGGAACTTGCCGCGGCCGAGCGTGGCGTCGTTGCGGTCGTACTGCAGGTCGACGAGGCGGCGCAGAATCGAGCGCTGGTCGTAGTCGACCCCGACGTGAAGTTCAAGCAGCGACCCCTTGTATTCCTCGGGGTTTCCCATGCCGTAGATGCACGAGACCGAGGCCACCACGATGACATCGCGCCTGGTCAGCAGCGCCGCAGTCGCGGAGTGGCGGAGCCGGTCGATCTCGTCATTGATCGACGAGTCCTTCTCGATGAAGGTGTCGCTGGAGGCGATGTATGCCTCGGGCTGGTAGTAGTCGTAGTAGCTGACGAAGTACTCGACCCGGTTGTTGGGGAAGAACTCCTTCATTTCCTGGGCGAGCTGGGCGGCGAGACTTTTGTTCGGAGCCAAGATCAGCGTCGGCCGCTGCGTCTGCTCGATCGTCCAGGCGATCGTCGCCGACTTGCCCGAACCGGTGATACCGAGGAGGGTCTGGAAGCGGTCGCCACGCTGGAGCCCTGCCGTCAACTGGGCAATCGCCGTTGGCTGATCGCCAGCCGGTTGGAAATCAGAGACGACCTGAAAGCGTTCTTCGGGCACCGCGCAATCCTAGCGCGGCGCATCGTGGGACCGAACGACCGTTCGCTTGATCATGCGGTCGTCGTGGCCACGTGCGATTGAATGGCGGCATGGAACCGATCCGCACTGCTCGATTCGTCATGCGGCCACTACGTCTCGACGACGCCCCGACGCTGGCGGCGTACCGTTCCGATCCCACCACCGCTGCGATGCAGTCATGGGCGGTTCCGTATCCGGTGGAGCGGGCCACTCAGATGATCACAACGATGATCGAGATGGACGGCCCCACCGACGGTGCCTGGTATGCGCTGGGCATCACCGACCCGTCGACCGACGAACTCCTCGGTGACGTCGTCGCTCGCCTCGAATGGAACGGTCGCGGGGCCGAAATCGGCTACACCCTCGCTCCAGGGGCTCGGGGGCGGGGAGCAGCCACCGAGGGAGCCGCGGCGATGGTCGAACTGCTCCTCGAGTCGCTGGGCGCGCGGCGCATCCACGCCGCGATCCACCCCGAGAACTTCGCGTCGGCGATGGTGCTCGAACGACTTGGCTTCATCTACGAGGGCACCCACCGCCAGGCCTACTGGGTCGGCGACGAATGCACCGACGACGTGATATTCGGTCTGTTGCGTTCGGACTGGGAAGCATGGACCACTCGCCCCCGCCATCAACCCAAGCGCGTCGAGTTGGTCGAGGTCTCAGGCACAAATCGTGACGTCGTGCGGACGCTGGCGACCCACTGGTCGCAGCAACGTTTCGTGTCGCCGATCGCCCGGTCGTTCGCCGACATCCTCATCACCGATCCCGACGAGGCCGGCCAACCCAACGTGCCATGGTTCCGCGCGGTGGCCGCCGATGATGAGATCGTCGGTTTCGTAATGATGATCGAGCCCGCGCCAACCCACCCAGATCCGTACCTGTGGCGCTTCCTGATCGACCGTCGCTACCAACGTCGCGGCATTGGCACCCGCGTCCTCGACCTTGTCACCGCCCATTGCCGCCAGCGAGGTGACCAGGTCTTACGCGTCCGATACGGCCAAGGCCGCGGGAACCCCTCCGCGCTGTATCTCAGCTACGGCTTCGTCCCCACGGGTCGGCTCGATGCAAACGAACTTGAGGCAGTACTTCGGCTGTGACAGCCGTGCATCAATCATGAGCGACGCCGGCGTGATCGATCCACGGGCACGGCATGTCGGTGGCCGTCGATGCTCGGCCGGCGACGACACTCCACGCCTGTCGCGCCGACACGGGCACACTCTGGCTAATCTCCAGCTCCCACTTTTGGCGGGCAATCGCGGCGGCCACAATCGGAGCGGCGAATGATGTACCGCTCCATCGGGCATATGCCGGGTGCCCCCAACGTTCCGGGAATCCGTCTGGATCGCTGCCAGCAGCCTCCTCGCCGATCACATAGGCACTCCGCACGCGGACTCCGAGCGCGGCGGCCGTGACCCAATCGCCGAAATTGCTGAACTCGGCCCGGTACCCGGCGAGATCGAGTCCGGCCACCGAGACGAACGCCGCCGAGAGCTTCGGACCACCGAAGATCGGTGCGGCGAACGCTGCCGGGAAGCAAGGATCGCTGGATCCGTCGTTGCCCGCCGAGGCGACGATGACCAGACCGGGTGACGCTTCGACCAGCCGCTCGAGGGCGATCCTCAGACCGACCGGATCGGCCCACTCCTCGGCAACCGGGCCAGCGAGACCGAACGACAGGCTCAACGAGTAGCCACCAAAGGGCAACACAAGGACATCTGGTGCGCCGCCGTGCGAGGCTGCGAGGGTCAGCGTATCGATGGCTGCGATCAGGACAGGTTCGAGCACAATCCCGTCAGTCGTGGCTACTCGCAGTATCTCGATCCCGGCCGACGGCACGAGCTGATGGATCACCCCACCGATGAACGAACCGTGACCGGCGGCGAAACCGAGCTCGTCGGGTGCGCCGGGGTAGAGATCGTCAGAGTTGTCGTTCGCCGGAAGAAATCGCTGGTTGGCCGTCGTCCATGGGCATGTGGCGCTCCAGCCGGTGTCGAGCACGCACACCCGCACACCTGACCCTCGGGGATCCATCGGGTCAGGACGCTCGACATAGGCGACGAGTTCGGCATCCTCCGAGGGATGAGTTGTCTGAGCGGTGAGAAACGCGTACTGCGGAGCGACAGCTCGGTTCCCGTCCCCCCGGAGAGTCTGGACCGTCGTCAGTATGCGGTCGACTGTCTGACGGGCACCCATGGTGTTGTCCAGCACCTCGACCACCTCGACTCCGTTAGTGGGGGGGCTGTCGGTATCCACGCGGCGGAATCCGGCCGCGCTGAC
>JANNNL010000301.1:0-10217 GCA_031398525.1 Actinomycetes bacterium
CGCCGCGCGGATCTCGCCGGGGGCGGGTGCTGTGGACCGGTTCGGCCGACCCGGACTCGGGGGTGCCCGGCGAGATCGGCGGTCGGGGCCGCGAACGGGTGCTTCGGGCGCCGGGGCCCGGGGTGGTGAGGTGGACGGTGCAGATCGGCGACCGGGTGACACCGGGGCCGATCGGCCAGGTCGCCGGTCGGCTCATCGAGGCTCCCTTCGCCGGGGTCGTGCGCGGGTTGATCGCCGATGGGACGACGGTGCCGGCCGGAATGAAGATCGGCGACGTCGATGTACGGACCGACGTGGTCGTCGACGAGATATCGGACAAGGCGTTGGCTATCGGTGGTGGGGTGCTCGAGGCGGTGCTGACATGGATGAACCGTCGCTGATCGACGCGTTGGGTATTGAACGCGGTGATGTCGTGGCGTTGGCCGGGGGCGGGGGCAAGACGACCACCATGTTGACGCTCGGCGGTGAGGCCGAAGCACGCGGCTGGCCCGTGACGTTAGGGACCACGACCCACGTCGGCGTTGCCCAGGTGCCGGAGACCGGCACCTTTCTGCACGGGGGAATCGTCGGCGACAAGTTCACCGGGGCTGCAGCCCACGACGTATGCCCGATCTCCGATGGGTTGGTCGTGATCGAGGCCGACGGTGCCCGTGGTCATCCGGCCAAGGCACCTGCCGATCACGAACCGGTGATTCCCGGAGCGACCACGCTGCTTGTCGCGGTGATCGGAGCCGATGCGCTCGAGCGGGTGATTGCCGATCAGTGCCATCGGCCATTGCGGGTTGCTGCGGTGGTGGGTTGCCGACCGTATGAGCGGCTGACCCCCGAGCGGGCCGCCACGCTGCTGACCAGCGATCGAGGCGGTCGCAAGGGGATGCCCGACGGAGCACGATTCGCCGTGGTGGTCACCAAGGTCAACGAATCGACGCTCGACTCGGTGAACGAACTCGTCAACTTGCTGGGCGAGACGCGCGTCGTAGTGGTCGCCGCCCGACCAACCTCGTGAGCTGCTGGGTGTTCGCTCGGACCGCCCACATTGCGCGGAACAGTGAACCATTAGTTGAGGTTTACGCCGTCGCCGGAGCTGCTGAGTCAGACCGCTTCTCGGGATTGTCTGGACGCACGTTTGTGATCCGCCATACTGGCCCCGCCGCAGATGCAGTGTTGAAAGTTCTACTTAATGCGTGAATATCCCACATCGTGGTGTTAACTTCACTCTTCGCTATTGAATGATGCGTGGCGAGACGATGAAGGGGCGGAATCATGGATGTCATCAGGAGACATGTTGTTGGTGGTGTGGGCAGGCGCATTGCCGAAGCCCGAGCGAAGCTTGAGGCCGTCACCGTGGTGCTCGCCGTCGCATTGGGCGCGATCGTCACGATAGGGGTCCCTGCCGCCTCTGCTGCGCCCAGTCTGGTCATCGACAAGCGGGTGTCAAGCACGGCTCCGGCACCCGGGGCGAACTTCACGTACACGATTCGATTCCGCTGTGCATCAACGTTCGAGAGTTGCACCGGAGCAACGATCACCGACCCCCTGCCAGCGGGCCCGGCGTTGGTCAGCAACTCCGCAGCCGGCGGGTTGGTGGCATCGGTGAACAACTCGAACGGCACGCTCACCAGGACCCTGAAAAATCCGCTACCGGCCGGTTCGACCGGGTTGGTGACCGTGACGATGGCCTATCCGGCATGTAGCGCGACGCCGAACGATCCGCCGGCGATCGTCAACCGGGCGACCTTCTCCACGACGAACGCCGGGTCGGTGGTGGCGACCGCCCCGGCCGTCGATGGACAACCGATCCCCGCGTGCCCAACCGGCGGCGGCGGTGGCGGGGGCGGCGGTGGCGACACGTTCGCCAAATCGGCGAGCAGCTTAGGCGACGCAAGCGGGTTCAGCCAGTGGTACATCCGGCTGCCGGCCCAAGCCGCGGCATACACCGTCGAAGACGTGCTGCCCGCCGGCCAACAACTCCACGCACTGTTCGGCTATGCGGCTGGGACCGTGTACACCGAGGTCGACTGCGGTGCCGGCTATGTGGCTGCGAACAACATCATCGACCAAGCCGCTCGTGCTCCGGGCTGCGCGGTCACCGGCAGTCTGGGCGACATGGATGTGCGCTTCACGACGCTGACCAAGATCCGGTGGATCGTGGCCGCCGGTTCCAGCAGCGATGTCTACGTCCGCGTCTGGAACGACCCAACCAAGCCTGCCGGATTCCAGTATCGGAACTGTGCGACATCGACGATCCCCGGAGCAACCGACGCCTGCGCAACGATCAGCGCGTGGCCGGGTACCACCGGGCATTCCGAGAAGTTCTTGATCGGTTCGCCCGGGGTGCCGTACAACTCGCTCTTCTCGAGCGGATATCCCACCTATCCGCCTCCCGTCCCGGCGGGGTCGCCGCAGGGTCCGATGGACCTCGTCTTTGCCGCGTCGTTCGGCAAGTACTCGGGCTATGGCAGCACGATTGTCGATCCGGTGATCACCGACCTGCTCGACTCGAAGCTCGAGTTCGTTCCGCCGTCCGACGACGGCACGAACTTCTGGAGTGCGTGGGCCACGAACTTCGGTCAAGGGCCCGCCTCGAAGAACCCGGCGAACAACCCGGCCTGCGTCGACCCGACCTTCACGAAGATCGACAATTTCGCCGGGACCGGCCGAACGTTGCTGCGGTGGGCGTTCCCGGGCTGCACCCTCGTGGGCGGCGATGAAGTGTGGCGCACGATCGGTGTGTACTTCAGCGCCCGGATCAAGCCGACGACCCCCGCCGGCGCGACGATCTACAATCACACCGAGGATCTGCTGCTCAACGAAACCGGTCTGGGTTCGAGCAACTGCGCATACAACACGCTGCCGCCGGGTGACAATCCGGCCCTGCCGTTCTACTACGCCCCGACCGGATACACGCGGGTGGACGGCCTCGACTACGACGGTGATGGCAACGTTACCGAGCAGCGGTGCCCGAGCGCCTCGGTGAGCTACGTCGTCCCGGTGATATCGACGGCCGATTCGTCGAAGTGGGTCAAGGGATCGTTGGACACCGCCTGGTCGCGGTACCCGGCGTCGGGCGACACCGATACCGCTGGTAACGGCAACTACGAGTTGTACATCACGAACCAGGGCAACACGCCGCTGACGACCATCGACCTGGTCGATGTGCTGCCGTATGTCGGTGACACGTCGGTGACATCGCCGGCGACGGCCCGTGGTTCGCAGTGGGGCGAGGAACTGGTGTCGCTCGATGCGATCGAACATCAGGCCGTCACCGATGGCCCGTACATCGGGGTACCGGCCGGCGAACTGGTCACCGGCTTTTCGGCCTCACAGAGTCCGTGCCGGTGGGACACCGCTGATCCGAACGAGACCAACCGGTTGAAGGCGTCGGGCGGGACGTTCCCGTCGATCGCGTCGGTGACCGGCCCGGCCGGCTGTGACAACACCGGTTGGACGACGACACAGGCCGGCGCCCGGTCGTTCGCCATGCGCTACACACCGGCGACGGCATTGCAGCCGGGTGCATCGATCCGGCTCAAGGTAACCGTCAAGTTGGCACCGGGCGAGGCTCCGAGCCTCCCGGTTTCCGGCAAGATCGCCTGGAACAGCTTCGGGTTCTCGGCCGCGACGTCGGCCGTCGCGCCCAACGACTTCTTGCTGTCGACCGAGCCGATCCAGGTCGGTCTCAAGATGACCGACACGTCGCTGACAGCTTCGCTCGGCGACTACGTCTGGGTCGACGTCAATCACGACGGCATTCAAAACGAGACCGGTATGGGCATCGAAGGGGTCACTGTCGCGCTGTACAACGGTGCCGGGACGTTGGTCGACACGACGGTGACCGATGCAACCGGCTACTACCAGTTCTGGGGTCTTGATCCGACGACTCCCTATCGCGTCGTCTTGGCCAACTCGGCCGACTACACCTCGGGACCGTTGGCGCCGTACAAGCTGACGCTTCAGAACGTCGGCGACGACGCGCTCGACAACGACGCGGCGATTGTCGCCAACCGGGCCGAGATCACGACTGCCCCGACGGGGGCGGCCGGGTCGCATACGGCCACCTACGACTTCGGGTTCTGGCAGAAGGCATCGCTCGGCGACTATGTCTGGGAGGACCTCGACGCCAATGGCGCGCAGGACATCGGTGAGCCCGGCGTCTCGGGCATCACGGTGAGACTGTTCTCACAAGCCGGCACTCCGCTCGGGACGACGACGACAAACGCGACTGGCTACTACCTCTTCGACGACCTTGCTCCGGGCACCTACTACGTCGTGTTCGACAAGTCGACAGCAATTGGCAATGGTGCGGACGGCAATCCGTACACCGGATACCGCTACACGTCACCCAACGCCACCGGTGACGAGATCAACGACTCCGACCCCGACAGCGCCGGTCGAACGGCGCTGATCACGCTCGTCGGCGGTCAGCACGACCCGCGTTGGGATGCGGGAATCACCCCGCCATTGCCGCCCGGTCCGAACTCGATCGGTGACTTCACCTGGATCGATCTGGATCAGGACGGATTCCAGGATCCCGCCGAACCGGTGCTCGCCGGCGTGACGGTGACATTGCTCGATGCCAATGGATTCGGCATCACCTCGATGGTCACCGACGACACCGGTCACTACCTGTTCGCCAACTTGCCCGACGGCGACTACTCGCTGCGCTTCGAACCGCCGCCCGGGTACATCCTCACGACGCTCGACGACGTGGTGACCGCCGACGACACATCGGATTCCGACGCCAACCCGGCCAGTGGTCTGACGATCATCACCAACCTCGACAACGGCGTCGACCCCGAGAACGACATGACGTGGGACGCCGGATTCATTCCGACCTTCTCGCTGGGCAACGTCGTCTGGCTCGACGCCAACGACGATGGTTTGTTCGGCGCTGCGGAGCAAGGGATCGCCGCAGTGACCGTCAAGCTGTTCGCCGCCGACGGAACGACCGAGATCCTGGTCGGACCCGATGGCAGGCTCGGCACCGCCGACGATGCCGCAGGGGGAGTCATCACCAACGCCTCTGGTCATTACCTGTTCACGAACCTGCCCGCCGGTGACTACATCGTCGAGGTCGCGCCGCCGGCCGGCTACCTCTCATCGGTGGGCAACGGAGTCAACTCGGCCTTGACCGGCACCTACGAGGGAACGGCGGTCGACCAGGACACCACTGCCGTCGACAACGACGACAACGGCACGACCGTGGGCGGCGTAATCCGCTCGGCTCCCGTGACGTTATCCTACGGCGCCGAGCCGACCGCGGAGGGGCTCACCCCGGGTTGGCCCGACGCGACGCCCGACGGCAACGGCAACTATCACGTCGACTTCGGCCTCTACGAGATCGACCTCACCGCGTATGACCTCGCCCTGGCCAAGGTGTCGAGTGTGCCCGGAGTGGTCGCTAACGGCGCCACGATTATCTGGACCGTGCGGGTGCAGAACCAGGGCATGGTCCCCTCGGGCAACTACTCGGTAACCGACGCTGTACCGGCCGGGCTGAGCTTTGTGTCGGCGTCGGATGGCGGCGTGAATAGTGGTGGCGTCGTGACGTGGAATCTGACGGACCCGTTGGCTCCCGGCACCTATCTCGACCTGACGGTGACGACGACCGTTGCCGATCTGGCCCTGGCGCCATATCGCAACTGGGCGGAGATTTCCGCCGACTCGGGCAACGACCGGGACTCGACTCCCGACACCGACACCGGCTCGGGCCAGACGCTGCCCAACGACTCAACCTCTCCGGGCGGGGGATATGTCGATGTCACCGACCTGACCACGATCGCCGTTGACGGCGCCCCGATCGGTGACGAGGACGACAATGACGATGCCGTTGTCACCGGTGCAACGCCGGTGTACGACCTGGCCCTGGCCAAAATCGCCGACGTCATCACGGTCAATGGCAACACCGCCACGATCAACTGGACCGTGCGGGTGCAGAACCAGGGCAACATGCCCTCGGGGAACTACTCGGTCACCGACACTCTCCCGGCTGGCCTGACCTTCGTGTCGGCGTCCGACGGTGGCACCGAGGCATCTGGCGTCATCACGTGGAATCTGACGACCACGCTCGCCGCAGGCACGTTCAAGGATCTGACGTTCTCGACGTCGGTCGCCGACATCGCCAAGGCTCCGTTCCGCAACTGGGCTGAGATTTCGGCCGACTCCGGTGTTGACAAGGACTCGACTCCTGACGCCAACACGGGGTCGGGTCAGACCTTGCCGAACGATGCGACGGCTCCGGGCGGCGGCTACGCCCCGATCACCGACTTGGTGACGATTGCCACCGATCTGACCCCGAACGCCGACGAGGACGACAACGACGACGCGCTCGTCGATGGCCCCTACGATCTCGCCTTGGCCAAGGTCGCCAGCGTGACCTCGGCGAACGGCAACGGCACCTCGATCACCTGGACGGTTCGGGTCCGCAACCAGGGCTATGTGCCGTCCGGCAACTACTCGGTCACCGACACCCTGCCGGTCGGGATGACGTTTATCACCGCTTCCGATGGCGGCATCGAGGCCGCCGGTGTCGTGACATGGAACATGGTTGACACCCTGCTTCCCGGCGAATTCAAGGACCTGACGATCACGACGCAGGTCGGCGACATCACCAAGGCTCCGTTCCGCAACTGGGCCGAGATCTCGGCGGACTCGGGCGACGACATCGACTCGGTTCCCGACGCCACGACCGGTTCGGGCCAAACCCCGCCGAACGACGCGGTGGCGCCGGGTGGCGGTTACGTGCCGATCACCGACCTGGCGACCATCGACGCCAACGGCGCTCCGGCGGCCGACGAGGACGACAACGATGACGCGTCGATCGACGGCCCGTATGACCTTGCGCTCGTCAAGACGACGACCGCGACCTCGGTCTCGGCCAACAGCGAAACCGTCGTGTGGACGGTTCGGGTGCAAAACCAGGGCTACGTGCCCTCGGGGAACTACTCGGTCACCGACACCGTGCCCGCGGGGCTGACGTTTGTGTCGGCGTCCGACGGAGGCGTGAATGCTTCGGGAATCGTGACGTGGGATCAGACGGCGTCACTATTGCCGGGTGAGTTCAAGGACCTGACGATGACGACGACGGTCGCCGATGTGACCAAGGCCCCATTCCGTAACTGGGCAGAGATCTCGGCTGACTCAGGCGTCGACAAGGATTCGACTCCCGATACCAACACCGGTTCAGGCAGCACGATGCCCAATGACGCGACGGCCCCGGGCGGCGGATACGTCGGTGTGACCGACCCGACCACGCTGGCCACCGATGGCACCCCGGCCGCCGATGAGGACGACAACGACGACGCCTCGGTCGGGCGCAACATCTACGACCTGGCGCTGCGCAAGAAGCTGGTGTCATTCGCCGGTGGGGTGGCGACGTTCAACCTCGAGGTGTTGAACCAGGGTGATCCCGTTGCCGCGATTGATGTGACCGACTACATCGACACCGCAGTCTGGCAGGCCTTCGATCCGGCACTCAACGCGTCCGGCACTACATCAGCCGTCGTTGCCGCGGGCTACACCGCGCCGGCGACGCTTCCGGCATACGCGTGGAACGCGGCCGGCACCAACCCGGTGGTGACCATCACGGGCACGCTCAGCACGACCGAGGCCGTGACGGTCCCGGTGCGCCTGCTGCTGAAGTCGCCCCTCTCGCCGCTGCCGACTCGCGCGGTCAACACCGCCGAGATCTCCGAGTTCCGCAACGCCGCAGGGTTGCCGCTGGTCGACAAGGATTCGACTCCCGACGGCACGAACGGCAACGACCCGGGCGGTCTGTTGGACTCGCCGGCTGACGATGCGATCGACGGCGACGGCACCGGGACTCCCGGCGGCTCGACGGCCGCCACCGACGAGGATGACGCCGACTCCGCAGCCGTTCCGCTCTACGACCTGGCTCTGACCAAGAAGCTCTCGACCGGTCAGGCCGCCGCGCTGTCGCTGCCACCGGTTCCCCCGACGGTGTCGTTCGAAATCGCGGTGTCCAACCAGGGTGCAACCGACGCGTTCGTCGTCGCCATCACCGATACCCCGCCGGCGGGGATGTCGTTCGTGTCCGTCACGGGTGCCTCGGGAACGGCTCCGACGTTCACGATCCCGTACCTCGCCGCGGGCACGACGGTGACGTTCAGCGTGAAGTATCAAATCGACGACACGTCGGCGGCCTCGTATATGAACGTCGCCGAGATCTCGTCGTTTGCCGACGACGACGACCCGACCTCGATCACGCCCGTGTGGGTGGTCGATGTGGACTCAGCCCCCGACGCGGACGCGACCAACGACGCCGGCGGCCTCGCCGGAAGCGCCTCGGATGACTCGGTCACGGGTGACGGTTCGGGTGCCCCCGGCGACGCAACGGCGAGCACCGACGAGGACGACGCCGACCCTGCGGTTGTCGCGCTGCCCTACGACTTGGCCCTGCGCAAGCGGGTCGACCCGGCCGATACCGACATCGCCGACGGCATTCAGTTACTGCCTACTCCCGACAAGGTGACCTTCGTCATCGAGGTGTTCAACCAGGGTCGCGACGTGGCATCGATCGACGTCACCGACTACGTGCCGGCCGCGTCCGGCTGGTCGTTTGTCGCCGCCGACAACCCCGCAGGCACGGCCACCGCCGGTTCCTACGGTGCCCCGGCCGCCCTCCCGGCCTACTCGTGGGTGGCGACCGACCCCACTAAGCCGGTGGCGACGATCACCGGCACACTGCCGGGTGGCCGCTCCGTGGTCATCCCCGTCGTGCTGACGGCAACTGCCCCATTGCCAGCCGGTGACCTGAAGAACGTCGCCGAGATCTCGGCGTTCCGCGACGCGGCCGGCACGCCGCAGATCGACATCGATTCGACGCCCGACACCACCGACGGCGACGTGATCACCGACGACGTGATCGACTCGAACGGCACCAACCCGCCCGACGGGTTCGCGGCCGATGAGGATGACCACGACGCCGCCGTCATTGCCTGGTGGGACCTGTCGCTCGTGAAGACTGCGACGACATTCGTGTTGAACGCAGCGGCGCCGACGGCGACCTTCACCGTGTCGGTCAAGAACCAAGGCGTGCGCCCGGCGTATGACGCCACGGTGCTCGACACCGTGCCGGCCGGAACCTCGGTGGTCTCGACCACTCCAGGGACCGGAGTGACCTGCGGGGCAGACTCGCCCAACGTCACGTGCACCATTGCGCAACTCGCGCCCGGGGCCACGGCCACGTTCGACATCACGTTGCACGTCGACGATCTGACGATCGGCACCTACGAGAACGCAGCCGAGATCACGTCGATGCAGGGCGATGTCGATCTGGGCGCCGGCCCGGTTCGCGGTGCCGTCACCGACGTCGACTCGACGATGGATACCGATCCGACGAACGACGCGTTGTTCCTCAACCCGACCGATCCATTCGGCTACCCGCGGAACTCGTCGAATGACGTCGACTTCATCCAAGGCGTCACGTCGGTCAACCAGCCAAACGTGCTCGATGAGGACGACCACGATGTGCAGGCCGTCATCCTCCCGCTCGCCGTTGGCGACTACGTCTGGTACGACGTCAATCGCAACGGCGTGCAGGACTCGGGTGAGAAGCCGGTCGTCGGCGCCGGGGTGAAGCTGACGATGGAGGATCCGGCGACACCCGGCTCGTTCATCGCAGCGACCGATGCCCAGGGCAACCCGGTGTCGACCACCTTGGTCACCGACAGCAACGGTTGGTACGTCTTCGACAACTTGTTGCCGGGCACGTATCGGGTGCAGTTCACCCACAACCAGCTCGGTTGGCTGTGGACCGTCCCCAACATCGCCACTGCGGCGACCGACGCGGTTGATTCCGACGCCGTCTTCGCCCTCACAACCGCTGATGCGATGGCGACCACCGATCCGTTCGTTCTCGCCGCCGGTCAGCCCAACGTTGCGGCCGTGACGCTGGCCGACGCCGGTGACCTGGGTGCGCTGAAGGCCGCCAACATCGACCGCACCCGGGACGCCGGTATCTGGATGCCCGTCGCCGTTGGCGACTATGTCTGGTACGACCTCAACCACGACGGCAAGCAGGCGGCGGGCGAGCCCGTGGTCGGCAACGTAACCGTCAACCTGTTGATGCGGGACCCGGCGAATCCAGCGGGACCGTTCGTGCCGGCCGGTTCGGCGACGATGATGTGCAGCGCACTGGCCATCACCCGGCCGCGGAACTCAACGACTGCCATTGGTCTGCCCTGCCGGTGCCGGTG
>JANNNL010000321.1:0-15923 GCA_031398525.1 Actinomycetes bacterium
CTCGCCCTCGCGCAGGACGCCCTCGACGGGCTCGCCCTGCTCGCCGCGGGTGGCCACGACCAGCACGACGCGATGGCCGTCGGCCGCGGCCTTGGCCATCGTGCCGCCGGTGGCGATGGTCGGAGCCGGGCGGAACCACAAGGGCCAACTCGGCGACGGGACCCTGACATCTCGGGCGGTTCCCGTGGAGCTCCCGCTCCCGGCCGGTCAACTGGCGGCCAAGGTATTCCCCGGTCTCGAGTCGGTCTACGTCGTATCGGCCACCGGGGTGCCGTTCGCCGTGGGCGGTAACTACTTCGGTCAGTTCGGCCAAGGCAACCAGGTCGACGCCACGGCACCGGTGGTGTTCCCACTGCCGGCCGGGGAATCGGCCGTCGACGTGGTCGAGGGGAGCGACGCCCTGTTCGTGATGACGGCCTCGGGGCAGGTATTCGGGGCGGGCACCAACGCGTTCGGGCAACTCGGCAACGCCACCACGATCAATTCCACCGTGCCGGTTCAGTACGTCCTTCCACCCGGGGAGATCGCAGTTCAGGTGTACCCGGGGGTCGGCTCCACATTCGTTCGAACCGCCTCGGGCAAAGTCTTCGGTTCCGGCTACAACACCCGCGGGCAACTCGGTGACGGGACGATGCTCCCGCAGGCGACGCCGGTTCAGTTCGTGCTCCCGGTCGGCGAAACGGCCAGCTCGCTGCATGTCGGCCCCGACCGGGTCTACGTGTTGACGGCGTCTGGCCGCATTTTCGGAGCCGGGGCCAACGAAACCGGCCAACTCGGCATCGGCTCGCTCGCCGATGCGCCGACGCCCACCGCCATGCTCCTTCCCGCAGGTGAGGTCGCCGTCGAAGTCGATCCGACCCTCGATGCCGTCTTCGTGCGTGTCGCTTCCGGGGCGGTGTACTCGATGGGGGAGAACGGGTTCGGCTACCTCGGCGACGGCACCTACGCGACCCGCACCTCGCCCGTGCGCTGGGGCCTGCCGTCGACCGAAAAGGCCATCGAGGTAACGCCGGCCCTCGGCTACGTCTTCGTCACCACGTCGGCCGGGAACACGTACGGCGCGGGTTGGAACCTGGCAGGCAACCTCGGTGATGGCACCAGTGTCAATCAACCGAGCCCGGTCATGCGGGTGAATCCTCCAGGTACCCGCATCGTGTCGACGCGCTCGATCCTCTCGAAGCACTCGTTCTCGTACGGCATCTCGTGTACCCGCTCAGGAACATTGAAGGTGACCACGAAGTCCACCGGCGGGCCGCCCCCCGACGTTTGGGCGTTGACGGTCGATTCGCCCAACTGCGCGATCCTTCCCGTGACCGGCACGGTGCCCGGAACCGATGGAACCCTTGCGTTCGAGAACCTGCCGGTCTACCTACCAGGTGGTGTCGTCGAGTGCATCTACGTGGTGTCGCTGCAGGCGGTCGCCGGCTTTACGACCACCTGTCTTGAACCCTCGTACACCCTGCTCGATGCCATGGAAACCGAGGCGCTGGCGTGCAACACCGCAGCGGCACCGCCACCGACGATCGCCACCTCTGTCGCGCCGCCATCAACGTCGGCCAACGGCGGCGTACTGCCCAGCAATCCGTCCGCGCCGGCGACCGTGACACTGCCCGAGACCGGCTCAGGCTCATCGGGACCGTCGGTGCTGATCGCGCTGACCTTCATCGGCCTCGGAGTGCTCGCCATGATCGGAGCCCGACGGCGCACTGCCATCGTGCGGGTGCGCCACCACCGATAGCCACGGCGTGGCGCTACGTCGCGCTATTTGGGTCGGCAGTCACCCGAGCAGCGGCCAGCTTTCCCGAGATGAGAACCATCGGGACGCCGACGCCGGGCACCGTTGACGAGCCGACGAAGACCAGCCCCGGCACCTGCGAGTCGACGTTGTTCGGTCGGAACGGACCGGTTTGGCGGAACGTGTGGGCCAGGCCGAACGGCGTGCCGCGCTCCATCCCCATCGCCTCCCAATCGCTCGGATCGTAGATCCGTTCGACCACCACATCGGTCGGGTAGCCCAGGCTCGCTACCCGACGACGAATGTCGTCGGCGATCCGCTCACGTTCGGCCGACCAGTCGATGCGACCGTCGAGATTGGGGGTGGGTTCGAGCGCATACAGCGACGTGCACCCGTCGGGGGCCACCCCTGGCGTGTCGAGGGAGTGCAGGGTGACGAGCACCGACGGGTCGGGCATCCGCACCCCATCGCGGATGATCGCCTTGAACGCCGAGTCCCAGCCGTGGCCGAAGTGAATGTTGTGATGCGCGGCGCCCTCGGGTGGGAGCCCTCGAACCCCGGCGACCCACAACACGCATGACGGCGAATAGGTGCCGTGGCCCGGTCGGGCGGCGCGGGGGGCGCGGACCGACGAGTCGAGCAACGTGCGATAGGCGACGGGAAGATCGAGATTGCAGACCACCGCGTCGGCCTCGACGAACTCGCCGTCGACCAGTTGTACGCCGCGCACACGCCCGCGCGTCCCGGGGTGGCGAACGATGGCGGCCACGGGAGCGTCGTAGCGGAACTCGCCCCCCGCTGCGACGATCGCCTCGGCGAGCCCGGTGGCCATGCGATGCATCCCGCCCTCGGGGAAGAACACGCCGCGCACGGAGTCCATGTAGGTGATGACGGCGTAGATCGCCAGCGCGTCGTACGGGGCGAGACCGGCGTACATCGACTGGAATGAGAAGATTCGCCGCAGCCGCTCGTCGTCGAAGAACGAGGCGACCTTCCGGCCAAGCTTGCCGAAGGCCCCGAGGCGGACCAGCTTCAGCGCGGGTGCAATCGGGTGCAGCAGGTCGAGTGGCGAGTCGAAGTTGACGTCGATGAAATGGGCCATCTCGACGGTGTAGAGCTGGTGGAGCCAGGCGCAGAACAGCTCGAACCCGGCTGCATCCTTGGGCCCGGCAAACGCCTCGATTTCTTCAAGCATCCGCTGGCGGTCGTGCCAGATTCGCAGCGTTGAGCCGTCGGCGTACACGGCGCGGTACATCGGATCGACCGGCCGGATCGGGCAGTAGTCGGCCATCTCGGCGCCAACGGCGCGAAAGGTGTCGGCGAGCAACTCGGGCATCGTCAGCACCGTTGGGCCGTTGTCGAGCCGGAACCCGGCCTCGTCGATCAGCCCGGCCCGCCCACCCGGGATGGCCTCGCGCTCAACCACCGTGACATGGTGACCATCGGCGATAAGGTGGGCGGCGGCCGAGAGTCCGCCGAGACCGGCGCCCACGACGATCACCCGCTTCGGGGGCACAATCAACGAGTCATCACGTCGTGGCTACGCGCTGCGCCAGGCGACGTAGCGAGCCAGTTCTTCGAGGGCAATCTGAGCTCGGGCCGTGAGTCCAGACGAAGGCAATGATGCGATCGCGGTGGTCGTCAGTTCGTCAATCTGTGCCTCGAGCGCGGCCAGCGCGCCGGTCTCGACCAGCACCGCCTGAATACGGGTGATGTCTTCGTCATCGAGATCGGAGCGACCCACCAGGCTCAGCACCGTCAGCTCCGCGGCGGTCGCTCGTTCGTGGGCGATTGCCAACAGCGGTGTTGGTTTGCCCTCGCGCAGGTCGTCGCCCACCGGCTTGCCGGTGACCGCCTCGTCGCCGAACGCCCCGAGCACGTCATCGCGCATCTGGAACGCATCGCCGAGCGGCAGCCCGTAAGCCGAAAGGGCTGGGAGCGTCCCGGCGGACTCCGGGTAGGCGAGCAGCGCCCCGAGGTGCAGCGGCCGCTCGATGGTGTACTTGGCGCTCTTGAACCGGGCGATCCGCTCGGCGGATGTGCGGCTGCGTTCGCGCTGGGCGGTGCCCAGAATGTCGAGATATTGGCCGATGTTGAGCTCGATGCGGAGTTCGCTCCACAGTCGTCGGGCGGCGATCGGAGCGTCGTGCAGCAGCTCGTCGGCATAGACAAAGGCCAGGTCACCGACCAGAATGGCGACACCCTCGCCGAATCGTCGGGCCTCACCCGCCCAGTCACCATCGATATGGCGATCGGCATAGGCGAGGTGGGTGGTGCGCTCGCCCCGTCGGGTCGACGATCCGTCCATCACGTCGTCGTGGAACAGGGCGAAGGCGTGGAGCAACTCGAACGCAGCACCGGCATCGACCCACGCCTGGTCGTCGGGAGAGCCGCCCAGGCCGACGAATCCCCAGTAGCAGAACGCCGGTCGCAGGCGTTTTCCACCGGCGACGACCAACTGGCGAATGGCGGCTAGCGGGCAACTCAATTCGCTGTCGAGCGCCGCCCAGCGGGCCTCTTCGGCCTCGAGCAGGGTGTTCATACGGGCCTCGACGGATAGCGCGATCGACGTCAGCGAGGCCGGCGGGGAAGGCACGGCCTCAGGCTAGGCAGATCCGAGCCAATCCCGCCCGACCGAGCCCCAAGTCTCTTGGTGTGCCGACGGCCGGCGACAGCCGCGTCTACGGCGCGAACCCGAGCAACACCTCGTTGAACGACCCCGAAGGCATCTCGATCGTCCGCAACTCCCCGGTCACCGAGTCGTACACCGCGAGATTGCCGCTGCTCGAGAAGACGAGGAACTGATCGCCCGCCCCGTACCACAGGGCCGCTTGCTGCTGCCCGAACGGCTCGTACAATCCGCCTATCACACCGGCGTCGGGTACCTCGGTCCGCACCCCGGCGGCAAGATCGATGATGCTCAACGCTTCACCGGCCACCACCATGGCGAACCGCGCCGATGGCGACAGCGCGATGGCAACTGTCTGCCTCTCACCCGCGGAATCAATGGCAAATGGCACCTGTCCAACCCCGTGGATCACCACCTGGCAGACCCCGGTTGCGTCGCACACGGTTTCGTAGTACCCGCCAGGCTGAACGCTGGACACGAAGCCTTCTCCGATTCGTTCGAAGGTGTCGTCGGGATTGATTGCGTAGGCCCTCACATCGGGCCCGAGGATGACGGGCCGACCATCGGCCATCACTCCGGTGATGTTGCCACCGAAGAACGTGCCCGGCGGACCTCTGACGGCGCGCAGCCGTTCTCCTGCCGTGTTGCGCTGGATGACCCCGGTACCGTTCATATCCGGCGCCCAGATGGTGCCGTCGGGGCTGACGAACGTGTTCCAGGAATCGGATCCGACGATCGAATCGTCAATGAAGACCGGGCCGTTCGGGCCTGGGAGCACGGCGAGGACTCGGCCCGATGTTCGATCGTCCTCCAGTTCGGCAACCGTTCCCGTTGCCAGATCGACCCGAAGGACATTCTCGGAGTTGTCGCCGGTCGCCATGTAGAGCCCGAGTTGGGTGTCGGGGAAGATCTGACCGGCACCGGAGTCGAACACGGTGGTGGTTGTGGCCAGGGTAGGGAGCGGGTTGAGTTCGATGGGATCGAAGTCGGTCGGAAGAGCGAACGGAGGGGTCGTCACCTGGGCGGAACTGGTGGAATTGGACGGGTCGGGAATCGTCGTGGCGCTGGTTTGCTCGCCGGCGGGAGCGTCGTCACGACTGAACGCCATCGCCGCACCGCCGAGAGCGAGT
Source organism: Actinomycetes bacterium (assembly GCA_031398525.1). Taxonomy (GTDB): domain Bacteria; phylum Actinomycetota; class Acidimicrobiia; order Acidimicrobiales; family Ilumatobacteraceae; genus JANMJD01. The sequence goes on from JANNNL010000321.1 coordinate 5,495, forward strand.
ACCCCGACGATCCCCGCGGCGATCTTGAGTGCCGGCCCACGAGCAGGCGTCGATGACCGGTCCCGGCGACGGCCGACCCCGAAGGCGACGTCCTCGCCGTCGTGGGGGCCGTCATCCTCAATCAACTCGATCATCACGATCTCGTCGTCGCCCGATGACGTAGGTCGTGAGTCTCGTTGACGGCGTCCGACCATAACCCGAATGCCTACACCAAGAACTCGGCGGTGCCAAGCCACTACCCTGCCAGTGTGGGTGGCGACACGACTACGGAGCTGGTTTCATCCAGCCATGCCGGGCCCGCATCACCGCGGGTCCATCTTGGTGCGCTCGACGGTCTGCGCGGGTTGGCCGTTGCCGCCGTGGTCGTTTTCCACGCCGGCCCTGCCGGTTGGCTGCCCGGCGGCTTCCTCGGCGTCTCACTCTTCTTCACTCTCAGCGGATATCTGATCACCAGCCTGGCGTTGACCGAGGTTGCCGAACACGGCCGTCTCGACGTGCTGGCGTTCTACGCCCGCCGGGTTCGCCGGCTGCTCCCAGCGCTGGCGGCATTGCTCGGGGGCATCATCGTTCTGGCTCGATTCGTCGACATGGCCGCCCGTACCGAGCGTCAGATCATCGGCGGCCTCACCTATACGAGCAACTGGCTGCAGATCACCCAGAACGTGAGTTACGCCGAACTCTGGCAGGGCCCGGGCGTGCTCGATCACCTGTGGTCGCTGGCGATCGAGGAGCAGTGGTACCTGCTCTTCCCGTTGTTGGTCGCTGGTGCGGTGCGCTGGCGAAAGCCCGAGCGAGTGCGTTCGACGTTGGCCTGGATGTTTGTCGTCGTTGTGGCAATCGCCGTTGTCGGGGCCTTGGTGACGGGCGATCGCAATGTGGTCTACCTGGCCACCCACACCCGACTCGCCGAGATTGCCATTGGTGGCCTCGTCGCCTTGGTCGTGCCGCTCGGAACGGCTCGACGAGCCCCCGGGGCCCAGGTTGTGGGCGTGGTGGCCCTGGCCGTTGTCGCGGTGCTGTTTGTGGTGACCACGCTTGCGTCCGGATGGTTGTATCGCGGTGGTCTGCCGCTGTTTGCCCTACTCAGTGCATTGATTCTCAACGCGGCGGTACGCGAGGGGCGCATCTCGCGATGGCTGTCGTGGGGGCCGCTACGGCGGCTTGGGCTGATCAGCTACGGCCTGTATCTGTACCACTGGCCGATCAGCGTCGTGCTGTCGCCACCGCGAGTCTCGGGATCGCCGGTGATGTTGTTCGTCGTACGGCTGGGGCTGTCGTTGGGATTGTCGGAATTGTCGTATCGGCTGATCGAGGTGCGCATCCGGGATCGTCGCTGGCCGGCGATGCGCACCGTCTCGGGCGGCGTCGGGGCGCTCGCTGCCGGTACCGCGGCGTGCGTCGGCCTGTCGATCCTGCCCGTCACGGGAGTGCCGCTGGCAGCCGCCGGGCAGGCTCCCGAGATCCGGGTGTTGCCCACAGCATCGGCCGGTTCGCCCGCTGTCGGGCCGTCGACGACGATCGCAGCGGCTCCGGTCGGCGGTGCGGCGCCGATGGAACCTGCCGTGCCCCCGACCGTGGCCACCCCGCCCCTCTCGCGGATTGTGGTCTTCGGCGACTCGGTTGCCGACTGGCTGTTGCGTGACGGAGGCGCGGTGACCGTGCCGAACTGGTCGGTGGTCGATGCCGCCGTCGAGGGGTGTGACGGGGCCCGAGGTATGCCGACCGGTCGCGGGGCCGACGGCGCCGCGTTGTTCGTCCCCGACGCCTGCGGCGACTGGACAAGTTGGTATCCAGCCGCGTTCGCCGCGACCCCAACGGCCTCACTCGTTGCGACCGCCCCCCGGGTGAGCCGCGATGACGACGCGGTGGCGGTGATCGTGGCCGGGCAGGGAATTGTGGTCGACCGGGAGCTCAACGGCACCTGGCGGGGACCGTGCAGCCCGGAACTCCGTGCCTGGTATCGGGCCGACGTCGACGCCCGCCTCGATCTGCTGGATACGCTCGCCGGTCGTTCGGTCGTCGTGCTCCCGGCCTGGTCAACCGATCGATCGCGCTGGATTTACGCGGCTGATCATGTGGAACGGGTGCAGTGCGTACGCAGGATCCTACGCGACGTAGCCGAGTCGCACCCGGGGGTTGACGTGGTCGATCTCGCTGCGCTCGTGTGCCCGTCCGGGCCCGGTCGCTGCGCCGATTTACGCACCATCGACGGGGTTCACTTCGATCCAGAACACGCCCCGGCAGTGCTGAGCTGGTTGCTCGCCCAAGTCACGGTTCCATAGCGCAGGGTCATCTCAGGCCACGGCTTCGCGATCCGGGCTTCGTGATCAGGTCGGCGACCTCGCCGACTCCACCCGGCACTGCCGTCACGCGATGGTCGCCCTGGTCGAACGCCGACAACTCAAGCGTCGCTCGCCGCGATACGCGGCGATCAGCCGTCAGCCGTCAGCCGTCGAGATCACTGACGATTTGTTCGATCTCCAACTGGGCGTTGCCGATGCGGGCGCGACAGAACCGAATCAGCTGCGACGCCCGCTTGACCCGCTCGGCGAGACGATCGACGTCGACCGAGTCGCGCTCCAACTCGGCCAAAATCGACTCCAGTTCGCCGAGGGCGGCCGGGTAGGTGAGGTCGTCGTCAGTCATGCGTGGCTCCAGTATCGAGTGCGTCGGGAGTATCGGGTGCGTCGGCTGACGCGGTGGTCGTAGTGACCGTGCTAGGGATGGTGCCGTCGGCGACGAGCGTGACCAGGTCATCGCCGGGTCTCATGTCGGCAATCGAGCGGATGAGCTGCCCGTCGGCGCGGCGGGTGATCGTCCACCCGCGAGCGAGCGTGGACGCCGGGTCGAGGTCGCGGATGCGCACCTCGGTGCCGTCGAGGCGCATTCCGGCCACGGCCAGATGACGGCGGGCCTCGCCACCCATCCGGCCGACGGCCCGCTCCAATCGTGACGAGTGTTCGCTGATCCGCTGCCGGGCGATGGCCGGAATGCGCCCGGCATGGCGGTCGAGTCGGTCAGTGGCGATTGCCGCCGCCGACCGGGTGCGGTTCGAGACCCGGACCGAGAGATCGGTCAGCCGTTGGTCGTGGCGTTCGACGCGTTGGTGGGCGATGCGGGCGGTGGCCATCCACGCCGCCTCACTGCGCTCCTTGAACTCCAGTACCTGCTCGATCAACGCTCCGGCGCAGGCCGTCGGAGTCTTCAAGGAACGGAAGGCGACCTCGTCGGCGACGGCCCGGTCGATCTCGTGGCCGAGCCCGGTGAGCACCGGAACCGGTGCCTCGGCAATCGCCACCGCCACGGCTTCGGCGTCGAATGCGGCCAGGTCAGTGCGTGCCCCGCCGCCGCGCACGACGACGATCGCGTCGAGCTGGCGGCGCATCCCGGTGCCCGGTCGCCCCGCCCGATTGGACAGCGTGCGGATCGCCCTGGCGATCATCGCGACCGCTGATTCGCCCTGTACCCGAACGTCGGCGACGACAAGTTTGAAGCCGATGCCACTCCCTTCCAGCTCGTGGCGGAAGTCGTGCCACGCCGCGCTACCGACGCTGGTGACGACTCCGATTCGCAGCGGGACCAACGGCAATGTGCGGCTGCGGTTGGCGTCGTAGAGCCCCTCTGCGACCAGCTTTCTCACGAGCTCGTCCTTGGCCAGGGCAATCTCTCCCAGCGTGTAGCGCGGGTCGATGCCGCCCATCTTCAACCCGAGGCGGCCGTTGGGTGAGTAGTAGTCGAGGAATCCGTGGATGCGGACCTTCATCCCGTCGCCAAGGCGCAGCCGGTTCTTGGCCAGCATCGGGCGCAACTTCATCCGCACGTTGGCGAAGAACGACACGGCGATCGACGCCTTCACCCCGGCGGTGTCGTCGACCAGGTTGAAGTAGGCATGGCCGTTGGGACCCTCGCGCCACCCTTGAATCTCGCCGCGAACCCACGCCCCTTCGAAGAATCCCTTGCGCAACGCCCCATTGATCGCGTCGCCCAACTCGCCAACCGTGTAGGTGATCAGTCCGCCGTCGTCCTCGACGAAGTCCATATCGAAACTCGGCTGACTCACCCCGGCAGTCTACGAACGGGACCTCGCCCGTCCCCGCTCACCCCCGTGCTGCCCGGCAACTCCGCAAACGCGCCCCAGATTGGGCAAAGCGGGCTCGGCGGACCGAAACGGGGCAATCTGGGGCCCGTCTGCTGGCAACTGCCGGTCGGGACGAGTCGGGGCACACCTACTCGCCATGGAATTCAGTGAAATGACAAGTCGATGGGGTGTCATCGCGTGGCGCGATGCCCGACACCTCGGCATAGATCGATGGGCGTATCTCCATCGCCGTGGCGACCTCATTCGGGTGTACCCCGGCGTGTCGGTAGTCGCCGGAATGGAGACCACACCCCACCAGGTCATCGAGGCGGCCGTAGCATCCTGCCGCCCGTCGGCGGTGGCGTCGCACCGCACCGCGGTTTGGCTGTGCGGTGTCGATGTGGGCGACGTTCCGATCGATGTGACGGTGCCGCGCTCCAGTCGGCCTCGCGATCGGCCCGGGGTCGTCATTCATCGACCGCGCGATCGTGCCGACCTTGGGGCAATCTTCCGTCACGGCATCCGCTGTACGAACCCGTTGCGAACCTTGCTTGACTTGGGGGCGGTTGCCGGCAACTTGGTGGAGCCCACGCTCGACCGGTTTGTGCTCGATCGACGACTGACGTTCAGGGCCGTGGTGAACTTGGTCGATCGCCACGCCGAACACGGCCGCGATGGACTTGGAGCGCTGCGGCGGGCCGTCGGTCGCTGGCCGTTCGGTGATGTGGTGCCCGACAGCCCGCTGGAGCTGGTGATGGGGCGTCTGATGACCTCGGCCGGGCTTCGCCGATTCGTCGTCCATCCGGTGATCGCCGGCTTTGAGGTCGACTTCGCCTTTCCCGATCGGCGGGTGATCATTGAGACCGACGGCTGGGAGTTCCACGGCACGCGTGATGCGTTCGAACTTGATCGCCACCGCGATGCAGTTCTCGCCGGTGCCGGATGGCTAGTAGTCCGGTTCACCTGGCGGCAGATCGAAGATGGCCCAACCCTGATCGAACGGGTTCGACGAGTGCTCTCCACACGACCGGAACGCGCAGACGCGCCCCAGATTGGCCACTGACCGGCGAAACCCGGGGCTGCGGCTGAATCTGGGGCGCGTCAGCGACGCGGGCTACCGCAGACCCGCCACGATCTCCGCCATCAATTCCCCAGCTTCCGTCGGGTTGAGCCCGACGCGAACGCCAGCCGCCGCGAGCGCGTCCATCTTGCCCTGAGCGGTGCCTTTGCCCCCGGAGACAATCGCCCCTGCGTGCCCCATCTTCTTCCCGGCCGGAGCCGTCACGCCGGCGATATAGGCCGACATCGGCTTGGTCACATGGTTGCGGATGTACTCCGCCGCCTCTTCTTCGGCGGTGCCACCGATCTCGCCGATCATGATGATCGCGTGGGTATCGGGGTCGGCTTCGAACTCGGCGAGGCAGTCGATGAAGTTGGTACCCGGGACGGGGTCGCCGCCGATACCGACGCAGGTCGACACGCCGATGCCCTTCTGCTTCAGCTCGTACAACGCCTGGTAGGTGAGGGTTCCTGAGCGGGAGACGATGCCCACGTTCGGGCCGTCAGCCGTCGGCAACTGGGCGATTTCGCCAGCGGTGATGCCGATGTTGCATTGCCCGGGGCTGATAATGCCGGGGCAGTTCGGGCCGAGCAGACGGGTGCCCGGGTAGTCGCGGATCAGGGTGTTGTAGACCTTGGCCTCGTCCTGCGCCGGGATGCCCTCGGTGATGCAGACCACAAAGCGGATGCCCGCGGCGGCCGCTTCGAGGATGGCGGCCGAAGCAGCCTTCGGGGGGACGGCGATAAACGACGCGTCGGCACCGGTGGCGGCAACCGCCTCGGCGACGGTGTTGAACACCGGGATGCCCTCAACGTCAGTGCCACCCTTGCCGGGGGTCACGCCGCCGACGATCTGGGTGCCGTACGCCTTATTGCGTAGGCCGTGGTACTTACCCTGGCCGCCGGTGAGACCTTGGACGATGACCTTGGTGTCTGCGTTGACGAAGATCGCCATGATCAGGCCGCCTTTCCGGAAGCGAGGGAAACTGCGGCGCGGGCCGCTTCGAGCATCGTGGACTTGGATTGCAGTTTCGACTCGGGGATGCCGGCGTCGAGCAGGATCTGACGGCCCTCTTCTGCGTTGGTGCCATCGAGACGGATCACGATCGGGGCCCGCAGGTCGACGCGGCCGAGGGCGGCGACGATGCCTTTGGCGACCTCCTCGCCCCGCGTGATGCCACCGAAGATGTTGATGAAGATCGACTTGACGTTCTGGTCGAAGTTGATGACTTCGAGCGCGGCGGTCATCACGTCGGCATTGGCGCCGCCGCCGATGTCGAGGAAGTTGGCGGCCGAGCCACCGACCTGGTTGACGACGTCGAGGGTCGACATGGCGAGCCCGGCACCGTTGGCGATGATGCCCACGTCGCCGTCGAGACCGATGTACTGCAGGTCGTGGGTGCGGGCCAGTTGCTCGCGCTCATCGAGTACCTCCATCGCCCGGTATTCGTCCCATTCGGGGTGACGGAAGGCGGCGTTGTTGTCGAGCGAGACCTTGGCGTCGAGGGCGTGGACGCCGTTGTCGGGCCGCAGGATCAACGGGTTGATCTCGGCAAGGTCGCAGTCGCCCTTGACAAAGCAGTCGTACAGCTTGACGAGGATGTCGGCCGCACCCTCGATGGCGATCGGGTTCAGGTTGGCGGCGAGGCACGCTTCACGGGAAGCGGCGAGCGAGAAGCCGACGGTTGGGTCGATGTGGCGGATGATGATCGCGTCGGGGTTCGTCTCGGCGACGGCCTCGATCTCGACGCCGCCTTCGGCCGACAGCATCAGCATGTGCTGCTTGGCGGAGCGGTCGAGGGTGAACGAGGCGTAGTACTCCTCGGCGATGTCCGAGGCATGCTCGACCCAGACGACGTTGACCGTGTGGCCCTTGATGTCCATGCCGATGATGTTCCCGGCGTGCAATCGGACCTCATCGACGTTGTCGGCGAGCTTGATGCCACCGGCCTTGCCGCGGCCACCAACCTGCACCTGGGCCTTGATGACCACCGGGTACCCGGCGGCCTCGGCGGCGGCGACGGCCTCATCGACGGTCGTTGCCACGCCGCCGGGGGAGACGGCAATGCCATAGCGGGCGAAATATTGTTTGCCCTGGTATTCGAACAGATCCACGGGGGTCCTCCGGCGGGGGTTGGGGGTTCAGTTTTCTCGGTCGTCGAGGGTGGTTTCGAGCCAGGCGCAGATGCCTTTGAGCGACGAACCGGGACCGAAGATCTCGGCCCAGCCCTGCTCTTTGAGTGCCCGCGCATCGGCGTCGGGGATGACGCCTCCGCCGAACACCAGCATCTCACCCAGGTCACGCGACTGGAGTTCAGTCATCACCCGGGGGAAGAGCGTGTTGTGGGCGCCCGACAACAGCGAGAGGCCGACGGCGTCGACGTCTTCCTGAAGCGCGGTCTCGGCGATCTGTTCGGGAGACTGATGCAGTCCCGTATAAATCACCTCGAACCCGTGGTCACGCAGCGCACGAGTGATCGTCTTCGCGCCTCGATCGTGCCCATCGAGCCCAGGTTTCGCTACCACCACGCGATACGGCCTTTTCACACGTTCGACCCTACGTGGGCGGGCCAATCCCGACCCAACCGGCCGTCGTGCCTATCGGGGTGGTTGACTGGGGAGATGCCGCGGATCGCGCCTCGACTGCCCGAACTCCGCTCTCCCGCGGCCCGGGCGGTGGCCCCGGTCGTGGGGGGAGTCTTCTTCTTCGGAGTACTCGGGCTGGTGTTGTGGGGAGTTGCGGCGTGGCTCGCCGACTCGGGCACCGAGGTGCGGCTGGGCGACCCGGTCTTCGAGATCTCACGGATCGACAAGCTCGCCGACTCGATCAACAAGGACGGTCCGCAGCTCTACCCCGACCTGAAAGACCCGAGTGGGGGTCGGTCGGTGGTCGTCGCCCATGAGGGCACCGCTGATGCCGAGGGTTGGATCGTCTACCGGCCGTTCCCGTTCGACCGCCAGGGTGATACGTGCTTCGCCACGCAGACCCCCAAGACCCGCAAGTTCGTCGACTGCGAAGATCGGGTGCTCGACGTGACCCAGTTGCAACCGGCCAACGACGTCGCCATCTCTTTCAAGGACGGACGCGTCCTCGTGCTCACCTTCGCCGATGCGGTAGCCCCAACCACCTCTGTTGCCGGCTGAGCCTCGGCTACTCGTCTGCTGCTGCGGCTATTCCGCGACGATCAGTTCGGCTTGCATGCCTTCGCTGCGGTGGCCGAGCAGGCTGCAGTAGATGGCGTAGGTGCCCGGAGTTGACGGGGCGACGAGGCCGCCGAGGGCGGTAACCCCCTCCGAGGCGATGGCAATGCGGACCGGGAGTTTGCCGTCGTCGACGACGAAGTCGTGGGTGTCCTTGGTCGAGGTGAGGGCGATCGTGATGTCTTCGCTCGGCCGGGCACGCAGGGCCGAGATCGAGTACTTGAAGTTGCTCGCGTCGACCTTGACGACCGGCGCGGTGGGGACCGTCGGGTATCCCTGGTTGATCGTCGTTGGCGGCGGGCCGTCGCTGCCGCCACACGCCCCGAGTACGGTTCCGACCACAAGCGTCACCGTCGCCGCTCGCCAAGTGTTCCGTCGTGCGTTCACTCGGTCATCCTGCCAGCCCCGGTTGCCTTCCCCACTGCGTGAGAATTACCAGCCGGGCGTTGTCTCCCCAATGCGTGAGCGTGGGCGGCAATCTGGGCCACCCCGCCTCGTGCATTCGTCACCACCTACGCTGACCGACGATGGCTGCACGCGTTCCGTTCCTCACCGCCAAGCTGCAGGGCTTCGGCACCACGATCTTCGCCGAGATGTCGGCACTGGCGATCTCGACCGGATCGGTCAACCTCGGGCAGGGTTTCCCCGACTACGAGGGTCCGCGCGAGGTACTCGACGCGGCCATCGAAGCGATCAACGGCGGGCTGAACCAGTATCCGCCCGGGCCGGGGATGCCGATACTGCGTCAGGCGATCTCGGAGCATCAGCAACGGTTCTACGGGCTGACGTACGACCCCGACACCGAGGTGTTGGTCACCGCCGGAGCGACCGAGGCGCTGGCATCGGTGCTGCTCGGACTGTGCGACACCGGCGACGAGGTGGTCGTGCTGGAACCAACCTACGACAGCTACCACGCCTGCATCGCGCTCGCCGGAGCGACCCCGAAGTTCGTGACGCTGCGCCCGCCGTCCTACGACATCGACCTCGACGCGGTGCGCGCTGCGATCACCCCGAAGACCAAGCTGATTTTGCTGAACACCCCGCACAACCCGACCGGCAAAATGATCACCGCCGCCGAAGCCGCCGCGATCGCCGGGCTGGTTGTCGAACACGATCTGATCCTGGTCACCGATGAGGTCTACGAGCACCTGATCTTCGACGGCCTACAGCACATCTGCTTGGCCACCTACGAGGGGATGCGCGAGCGGACGCTGGTGATCTCGTCGGGTGGCAAGACGTTCAACACCACCGGCTGGAAAGTCGGCTGGATCTGCGGGCCGCCCGCCCTGGTGACCGCAGCGCGGACCGCGAAGCAGTTCCTGACGTACGTGTGCTCCGGGCCGTTCCAACCGGCCATCGCCGTCGGGTTGCGATTGAGCCACGACTACTACACCGGTCTCGCCGCCGACCTCGCCGCCAAGCGCGACAAGCTGATGACCGGCCTCGCCGCCGCTGGATTCCAAGCCTTCAAACCATCCGGCACCTACTTCATCACCGTCGACATCCGCAACGTTCAACCCGACGGCGACGGCTACGCCTTCTGCCGCTCGCTACCGGCGCGGTGCGGCGTTGTCGCCATCCCCAACGTCGTGTTCTACGAGAATCGCGCCGAGGGCCGCCACCTGATCCGGTTCGCCTTCTGCAAACGCGACTCGGTCATCGCCGACGCCGTCGAGCGCCTGAAGTCGCTGTCGAGCTAGCTGGACCGTTGACCTGCTTCGGTCCGAGACTCGACGGGGCGATCAGCTGGTGGCGGCATCGCCGGCCGCGAGGAGGGCTTGAACCATCTGGCTGACGGGGGTGGGGACGCCGTGGCGGGCGGCGGCGCGGATGAACGAGCCGTAGATGGCGTCGTGTTCGGTGGGGCGGCCGGCGAGACGGTCGTAGAGCGTGGACGATCCGCCGTCGTTGCTGCGCAAGGCCATCGCGTCAACCAACTGCTCGGCGGCGTCCGGGCTGAGGTTGGCGCCTTCCAAGGCCGCAACGGTCCAGCATTCCCGCAGCATCGCTACGGCGATCTCGCCGACACCGGGTTCGTCGAGCACGCGACGGGTACGCCGGGTGATCGCCAGTAGTCCGTTCATCGCAACG
>JANNNL010000322.1:0-2918 GCA_031398525.1 Actinomycetes bacterium
CGCAGCTGTTCAAGCAGTTGTTGATGGTCGCCGGCGTCGATCGCTATTACCAGATCGCCCGCTGCCTGCGCGACGAAGACCTGCGCGCTGATCGCCAGTACGAGTTCATGCAACTCGACGCCGAGATGTCGTTCGCAAACCAGGACGACGTGCTCGAGGCGATCGGTCACGCGGTGCTGGCGTGCGCCGAGGCCGTGACGGGCGAGCGCCCCGCCCCGATCGAGCAGATGACCTGGCGCACCGCGATGGACGTCTACGGCGTCGACAAGCCCGACTTGCGCTTCGGCATGACGCTGGTCGAGTTGACCGACGTGTTCGCTTCCACCGAGTTCAAGGCGTTCTCGACGGCCGGCTCGATCAAGGGCATCCGCGCCGTTGGCAAGGCCGAGGAGATGGGCCGCAACAAGCTCGACGCCCTCACCGATCGCGCCAAGAAGCTCGGCGCCAAGGGCCTCGTGTGGCTCAAGGTCGCGGCCGACGGCACGCTCGAGTCACCGGTCGCCAAGTTCCTTTCCGCCGACGAGTCTGCGGCACTCAGCGCCCGCCTGGAAGCCCAGCCGGGTGACCTGCTGTTGATCGTCGCCGACGAATGGATGACGACCTGCGAAGTGCTCGGCCAGCTGCGCAACGATCTCGGCCGTCCGCCGGTGCACCAGGGGCCGTACCGCTACGTGTGGGTCACCGAGTTCCCGCTGTTCATCGGGATCGACAAGGAGACCGGCACGGCGAAGTCGGGCCACCACCCGTTCTGCCATCCGCACCCCGACGACATCGGTCTGTTCGAGACCGACCCGCTCAAAGTTCGCTCGCTGGCCTACGACCTGGTGCTCAACGGCTGGGAACTGGGCTCGGGTTCGATCAGAATCCACGAACCCGCCCTGCAGCGTCGCGTGTTCAACCTGCTCGGGATCAGCGACGAAGAAGCCGACAAGCGCTTCGGGTTCTTCCTCACCCCGTTCCGGTACGGCGCACCGCCCCACGGCGGGTTCGCCTTCGGCATCGACCGTCTGGTCGCCATTCTGGCCGGGGAGGAGAACATCCGCGAGGTGATCGCCTTCCCCAAGACCCAAAGCGGCTCCGACCCGATGACCAACGCCCCCACCCCCGTCGACGCCAAGCAGCTCACCGACCTCGGAATACGAGTACTCCCGCGCTGAACTCTCGGGACTGGCCTCCGTTCGCTGACGCTCTCTTTGGCCGCTCCCTCGTGCTCGCTACGCCTGGCGGCGCTTCACGCTGTGCCTGATTCCTCGGGACTGGCCTCCGTTCGCTGACGCTCTCTTTGGCCGCTCCCTCGTGCTCGCTACGCCTGGCGGCGCTTCACGCTCGCGGTCCAGTTAGGTTCGCTCGGTATGGACGTGGAGCGGTTGAAGCAACAGGTATGCGACGAGGTTGATCGATTGGCGGCGACGCTGATCGATGTCTCGCATCAGATCCATGCGCGACCGGAGCTCTCGAACGAGGAATACTTCGCCCACGGCCTGCTCACCGAGGTGATCGAGGGACGTGGGCTGGGCGTGGAACGGGGCGCCTACGGCCAGCCAACGGCCTTTAGCACCTCTGCGGGCCACGAAGGGCCCCGGGTGGCCGTGCTGTGCGAATACGACGCTCTGCCGGGCATCGGGCATGCCTGTGGCCACAACGTGATCGCCGCGGCCGGGCTCGGCGCGGGTTTGGCCGTGGCGTCGGTTGCGCAGCAGGCCGGCGGCACCATCGTGATGATGGGCACCCCCGCCGAAGAGGGTGGCGGCGGCAAAATCATGATGGCTCGCAACGGGGCCTTCGATGACCTCCAGGCCGCGATGATGGTCCACCCCGCCGACGCCGACTTGATCCGTATGGACGCCATCGCGATTCAGCAGCTCACCGCCACCTTCCACGGTCGCGCCGCCCATGCCGCCGCCGCGCCCGAAGAGGGCCGCAATGCCCTTGATGCGGCCGTGTTGAGCTACATGAATGTTGCTGCGCTGCGCCAACACATCGGCGAGTCCGAGCGAATTCACGGTTGTTTCACCAAGGGTGGGGGAGCGCCGAACATCGTCCCCGTCGAAGCCGAGTTGTTCTGGTTCGTTCGGTCGCCGACGTTCGCGACGCTCGCCCCGTTGAAAGACCGGGTGCAGGCGTGCAACGACGCCGGAGCCCTTGCCTGTGGCTGCACGCTGACCTCGGAGTGGGATTCGTATCCGTACGCCGACGTGCGCGACAACGGCCCGATGGTCGGCTCGTACGTGGCCAACGCGGCTCGGGTCGGCCGTCACCCGCAAGATCCATCGGTGATCGGCAAGCGGATGGTCGGTTCCACTGACATGGGCAACGTGTCGTATCTGGTGCCGTCGATCCACCCGATGGTCCAGGTCGCCCCCACGGGTGTTCCGATCCACACTCCAGACTTTGCCGCGTGGGCCGGTCGCGAGGAGGGCGACCGAGCCGTTGTCGACTCGGCCAAGACGATGGCGATGACGGTCATCGATCTGTGGACCGACCACGCGCTGCGCGGCTCGGTCGCCGCCGCCTTCGCCAGCGTCGGGCCCGATCGCAGCGTGTTGTGAAGCAGCAGGTCAGCACCACCGAGTGATCCGGCCCGCCGCTGGGTGCGAGTCGTAGGGTAGACACCCATGACCGTCTACGTCCCCGAGGAGTTCACCGCCCCGGAGACCGACATCCTCAGGCGGTACTTCACCAATCTCGATGGGCCGGTTTTCGCCCTCGTCAACCTGCCCGAGGTAGTCAAGGGGGCGCTGTTCGCCCGTTACAGCCGCAGTCCCAAGAGCCTGCGTCGACTGTTCCTCGATGAGTTTGTCGGCGAACTCGATATCTCCGCCGACCAGGGCCTCGACGCGACGATCGGCATCGAACGGGCCGAAGAGCTCTACGAAAAGGTCTTCGTCGAGTACGGCGACGACTCCGTGGCCCAACTC
>JANNNL010000328.1:0-2264 GCA_031398525.1 Actinomycetes bacterium
TCCGAGAAGTAGATGATCGAGCCGTTGAGCACGATGTTGGTGTTCGGGCCGTATAGGCAGAAGAAGTTCGGGAAGTTGGGAACGGTCACGCCGAGGTAGGCGCGGGCGTTGCCGTCCCAGTGGTCGTGGATCTCGATGCCATCACGTCCGACGACGCGCATTGGCGTCAGGAACTTCGACGCATGGAATCCGGTGCCGTAGATGATCACGTCGACCGGCCGGTCGATGCCGTCCGCGGCGATGAATCCGTGGCGGGTGATCCGCTGAATCGGTTCGGTGATCACGTCGACGTTCGGCCGTTTCAACGCCGACGCCCACACGCCGTTGTCCCGGAGCACCCGCTTGGCCGTTACCGGGTACCCGGGCACGGCCTTGGCCAGCAGGTCGGGGCGTCCGTCGAACTGCTCCGCAAGGTACTGCGTGAGGATCTCGCGCATCATCTCGTTCTCAATACTCACCGACTCGGTCGTGTCGGGCCACTCCTGGTCCACACGGGCAAAGACCAGGGCGTTGTCGCCGAGTCGCCAGAACATCAGGAACCGGTGCCACTGGCTGTAATGGGGCAGGTGGTCGTACAACCACCGCTGGCCGTCGGCGACGGCCTCGTGGTAATCGGGGGTCGGTCCGAGCCAATTGGGCGTGCGTTGGTATACGGTGAGCGAGTCGACCTGCTCGGCGATGATCGGAATGAACTGCGCCGCGCTCGCCCCGGTGCCAATCACTGCCACGCGCTTGCCGGTGAGGTCGATGTCGTGTTCCCACCGGGCCGAGTGGAAGAACTGGCCGGTGAAGTGGTCCCAGCCCTCGATGTCGGGATACTTCGGCCGGTTGAGCTGCCCGACTGCGCTGATCACTGCGGTTGCTTGCAGCGTGTCCTCGGTGCCATCGGCAGCGCGAATGTCGACGGCCCACTGCCCCGCCCCTTCGAACCATGTCGCTTCAACTACTTCGGTGCCGAAACGGATGTGTTGGCGCAGATCGTTGGTGTCGGCGAAGTCGCGGAAGTAGTCGTGCAGGGCGTCACGGGTCGAGAAGTTGAATTCCCAGTCGTGCTTCTGGGCGAACGAGTAGCTGTACAGGTGGTTGGGGTTGTCGACTCGGCACCCCGGGTAACTGTTCTCCCACCACGTGCCGCCGACGTCGTCATTCTTCTCGACGATCGTGAACGGAATGCCGGCCTGGCCAAGGCGGAAGGCGGCCAGCAACCCCGACATCCCGGCTCCGACGATCAGCACGTTCATCTCGCGGCTCGGAGCGAGGTCGGCCAGCGTCCACCCCGGGGCCCGAGGGTCGTCACCGACAATCGCCAATTCCTCCTCCATCAACGGCACATAGGCGGGCATGCCGGGCTGACCCACGCAGAACTCCATCAAACGCTCGATCGTCGCCGAGTCGGGCGTCGCCCCCTGGCGACCAGGGTTGTCGCGCAGCCCGACCAGCGACTGAAAGGCCAGCTCACGGATCGAATTCTGCTGTTCCGGGGTAAGCCCGGCCTGGGGTTCGCCGAGCAACAGCGGGTCGATCATCAACTCGCTGCGCAACAGCCCAAGATCACCGGTGGCATGGGCAAGCGCTGGCAACAACGCGGGAAGATCGGCCTGAGCGAGCATCGCCCGCAGGGTCTCGTCGGAATCGGTGATGGGCAGGACCGAAGGCATTCCGGGACCGTACCGCGGTCCGGCGCTCCCACTCGCCACGGCGCTCGTTCGTTGAGTAGGCGGTCCGACAGAATCGGGTGATGGACAGAACCCTGGTGCTGCATGTGGACGACGTCGGAATGTGCCATGGTGCGAACGTCGCCTTCGCCGAGTTGTCTCGCTTGGGCACCGTTACGAGCGGCTCCGTGATGGTCCCGTGCCCGTGGTTTCCCGAGGCGGCCGAGATGGCCGCCGCAGACGACATGCTCGACTTGGGGGTCCACCTCACACTCACGTCTGAGAAGGCGCACTACCGCTGGGGTCCGCTCACCAGGCCATCGGCGGCAGCGGGGCTCACCGATCCCGATGGCTATCTCTGGCGAGACGTCTCTTCGGTCCGTCGCCACGCCCATCCCGACGCCGTCGAGGCCGAGATGCGGGTCCAGGTTGACCGGGCATTGGCCGCCGGCATCGACGTCACCCACCTCGACGCCCATATGGGGGCCACGCTCGCTCCAGAGTTCTGCGACGCCTACATCCGCATCGCCAGCGATTACCAACTCCCGCTGCTGATGACCACCACCGTCGCGGCGTACGCCCCGAACAATCATCTTGCCGGGCTTGATC
>JANNNL010000350.1:0-5950 GCA_031398525.1 Actinomycetes bacterium
CATGGGGTCGCGGGCCGCGGCTCGGGCAAGGTCGAGCATCCGCAGCGTTTCGTGCGGCAGCTCGCGAGTCAGGGCGTGGGGGTCGACCGAGCTCAGCCCGAGGCGGTCGGTCCACCGTTCCCACGCCGCGTTGTCGACGCGGCTGAGCCGCACATTCTCGGCGACGGTCAGGTCGGGCAGAAGCGCGGGGTCCTGGAAGACCGTGGCAATGCCGGCGCGGTTGGCGTCGGCAGGAGTGCGCAGGCGTTGAGCGACGCCTGCGACGCGAACCTCTCCGGTGTCGGCGGTGATGACACCGGAGAGGACCTTGACGAGCGTGCTCTTGCCTGCGCCGTTCGCTCCCAGCAGCGCGTGGATCTCACCCGGGCCGACGGTGAAGTCGGCCCCTCGCAGGGCCACAACCGGCCCATACGACTTGGCGACACCTCGTGCGGCCAGCAGCGGTTCGGTCGCTGGCGAGTTCACGATGGGCTAGTGGTTTCGGCGATCACTCACCGGGAGCCTTGCAGGCCGACACGGCGGCCGACCCCTTGTACGACGTCCACGGCTTGATGTCGACATACGTGCTCCAACCAACCTGCTGGTCGGCGGCATACAGCGCCTTGAGACCATCGGCTCCGGTGGCGAACACCTCGGGGGTGAGCGTGACGACCTGGTCGACCTTCTCACCCTGCAGGGCCTTGACGGCGATCGACGTTCCGACCGCGCCGATGGCCGGCGGGTTGGTGACGGCGGCACCGGGCTGACCATCGAGGAGTTGCTTGACGAAACCGTTGTTGTCGGCGCCGATCACCGGTACCGGGGTTTTGCCGGTGGCGGCGAACTGCTCGACGACGGTGTAGTCGATGCCCGACGTCCAGATGCCGTCGACCTGGTTGGCCGACAGCAGATCGGCGGCCTGGGTGGCTCCCTGCGACGGGTCCCAACCGGTGAAGGTCTCGCCCACGACCTTGATGCCGGGGAACTTGGCCAGCGCCTCGGTGAAGCCCTGATGGCGATCGGTGTCGGCCGGTACGCCGTCGATGCCGCGCATCACGACCACGTTGCCCTTGCCACCGAGTTGGTTGAACAGCGCCTCGGCCCCAACCCGGCCATAGGCGACCTGGTCGTTGGTCGCGACGTAGGCGCCCTTGGCGGTGACGGCCTGGTCGACCGCAACCACGACGATGCCCTTGGCGATGGCCGCCTCGAGGGCCGGGTTGAGCTTCTCGCGGTCGGTCGGATTGATGATGATCGCGTTGACGCCCTGCGAGATCAGGCTCTCGATGTGCTTGATCTGCTCGGGCGGACCACCGTTCTCGTTGACGACTATGACCTTGCTGACAGCACCCGATGCCGCGGCCTCGGCCTTGATCGAGCAGATCATCTGCTCGCGCCAGCCGTTGCCGACCAGGGTGTTACTGACCCCGATGACGAACTTCTTGCCATCGGCGCTGCCGGAACCCTCGGAACTCCCCGAGTCGCTTCCACAGGCGGTGATGCCGGCCGCGGCAGCGACGGCGAAGACGACGGTTGCCTTACCCCACGAACTCCTCATGATTTCTCCCCATTCGGATCGGGCTGCACCCAGGCGGATGCAGCTGTCTAGGCGATGACACTAGTCATCTAGACTGCTAGCTGCGTACATCGCTGAATCGGAGTGTAGAACGTGGCGAAGGTGCCCTTTGACCAACCGCATGGACGGCACGGGATACGACTGGTCGTCCTCGATGTCGACGGGACGTTGCTGCGCAGTGACGGGTCCTTGTCGGTCGAGAACGTCGAGGCGATCCGCCTCACCGAGGCCGCCGGGGTGCGGGTGATGCTCGCCACCGGCAAGACCGTCGTGTCGGTCCTCGGTCATCACGGCCGCCTGGGGCTGTCCACGCCGATCGTGGCCAGTCAAGGGACCGTGCTCGCCTCGGCCGACGGGACGATCCGTCGCCGCCACCTGCTCGCGCCGGAGGCGGTGCGCACCGGACTGACACTTGCCGAGCAGATGGGGGTCGAGGTCTTCGTCTACGCCGGCAGATGGGTGTTGGCCGGCAGCGAGACGCCGTACTCCCGGCGACTGGCCGGGCAGTACGAGGAACCCGTGGTCTATGTCGACGAATTGTTACTCGTCGCCGCGGCCGAGGGGGCCGACAAGCTGCTCCTCCATCTCGACGACCGCCGCCATGCCGAGGCCCGCACACGACTGGCCGCCGCGCTCGGCCCGCACGCCCGACTCGTGCAAGCGGTGCCGGAGTCCATCGAGGTACTCCCGGCGGGGGTGAGCAAGGGGGCGGCCGTCGGTGAACTGCTCGGCGAACTCGGCGTGACCTACGACCAGGTCCTCGCCGTCGGCGACGGTGAGAACGACCTCGAAATGCTCTGCTCAGCGGGCATCGCAGTGGCTGTCGACAACGCGATTCCCCAGCTCACCGCCATTGCCGATCTCGTCGCGAACAGCAACGACGACCATGGCGTCGCCGACGCCCTGCACCGCATGATCTTGAGTCGGTAAGCGCGCTGCGTTGGCTGGTTAACGCTCAAGCATGGCGTCGGGCGCGGCCTCAACGACGAACTCCACTTCGAGGTCGTAGCGCGACGCGGCATAGCGCGATTCGGTGTACTCGACGGGGCTGCCGAACTGGTCAACGATCAGCCGTCGTTCGACGAGCAGCGCATGGTTCTCCGCGACGTCGAGCAACTCGGCCTCGATCGCTCCGGCGTGGTCCGCAAAGATCGTCGCCCGGCCCCGCGTCGGGTGGACGCCGCCGCGCCGCAACACGGCATGAAGCGAGTTCTTGGCCAGGTCGGCGTCGAGCACGAAACGGCACGCGGCAGTGAGGACGGCGCGCTCCAAGGCGATCGGGCGGGCATCGGCGGACCGCAACCGGGTGATCAACACGACCTCTTCGTCGGCCGGTCGACGCAACGCCTTGCTCTCCTCGGCGGTCGCCGGACGAACCCCAGCCTCGAGCAACTCCGACGACGGACTGCGACCCTTGCGCCGAGCTTCGTCGGAGAATCCGAGGAGCACGGTTGCTTTGC
The DNA here is from genome assembly GCA_031398525.1 of Actinomycetes bacterium. GTDB lineage: Bacteria > Actinomycetota > Acidimicrobiia > Acidimicrobiales > Ilumatobacteraceae > JANMJD01. The sequence continues at coordinate 3,016 of JANNNL010000350.1, forward strand.
GGTGCGATGGCGGGTCAGCCACGAATGTGCCGCGACCGCTGCGCCGTTCGACGAGCCCCTCCTGCACAAGGGCCTGGAACGCTTGACGCACGGTCATCCGGCTGACCCCGAACCGGCGGGACAGATCGGCGTCGGATGGAACCGGGTCACCGGGCACGAGAACTGCGATCTCGGCGCGTAACGCCTGCTCGATCTCGTAGTACCGCGGGGTGAATCGACTCTCCACGGCTCTAGCTTGGCGCGTCGGCCGTCTCGCCACGCGAGTGACCGACGCTGCCGTTGATCGTCAGTCCCCCGTCGACGACGATCTCCTGGCCCGTGATGTAGCTCGACGCGTCACCGGCGAGGAACACGGCGACGGCGGCGACCTGCTCGGCGGTGCCGATCGCCCCGACCGGGATGCGTTCCTCGTACGTGCGGCGCACTTCGGGGGTGTACGCGACGGCGTTCAAGGGGGTGTCGATCGCGCCCGGGGCGATGGCGTTGACGGTGATTCCCGACTTGGCCAACTCGAGCGCCATCACCTGCGTCAATCCGTGCACTCCGCCTTTGGCCGCGGTGTATGCCCCAAGATCGGCCACCGAGAGGATGCGCGCCGCCGATGAGATTTGATGATCCGTCCGCCGCGACCGGCGGCCAGCATATGCTGGGCCGCCGTCTTGCTGCCGTAGAAGTATCCGTGCAGGTTGACGGCGAGAAGCCCGTGCCAGTCGTCGAGGGTGGTGTCGACGATCGGTTTGACCATCAGGCGGGCCGCGTTGTTGACCCAGATGTCGAGCCGTCCCCATCGCTCGACCGCCGCAGCGGCGACCGTGGCGTGGGCCGCGGGGTCGCCAGCGTCGGCCTCGACGAGGTGGGATTCGACGCCGAGCGCGTCGATGACGTCCTCCGGAGCGGCGGCCTCGTCGGAATCGCCGAGATAGATGCCGGCGACATGGGCCCCGGCCTCGGCGAAGGCGATGGCGATCGCCCGGCCGATACCTCGCGACACCCCGGTCACGACTGCGACCCGCCCGGCGAGCACGCCACCATGCATCCGACACCTCCCACGCTGTACGGCACTCAACATCGATTGTGCCCCATTGACCAGGCGAAACTTGACGATCTCGTAGGGCTCAACGTCGGCGACACCTCAACCCCGACGGTTTCGAGCGGTGGGCGGGGCCCCCGAAATCGGTCTTCGAGAACCCATTGCCGGAACGGTTCGCCGATCACCGGAACGGCGTCGAACACCCCGGTCTGAGTGGCGAGTCGCTCCGATTCCACGACGTCGGTTGGCGGGGCGATGCGATCGACCATCGTCGAGACGAACCCCACGTGGTCGTCGAGCCAACCCTGCAGCCTCGGGTGGCGAGCGGCGAACACGGTCCGGACCATCACGCCCGGCAACCTAGCACTCTGGTTGTCTAGTCCGCTTCGACTCGTGAGTCCGCACCGCACCCCCGGCGTCACCCCCCGACTCGCCCGCACCCCGCGTCACCCCGCCCGACGCGCCACCGGACTCCAATTTGGAGCGCCGTAGCGCTCCACGCGCCATCGCACTCCCCGAAACTTGGACACGCACCAGCAGTTCGGTTCCAGTTCGCCACCGGACTCCAATTTGGAGCGCTATGGCGCGTGAGGCGCTACGGCACTCCCCGAAAACCGCGGCGGCAAGGCTCTGCCCGACGACCGGCAGACGCCGGGGCGAGTTCAGACCGAGCGGCCGGCGATCACCATTTGGTCGAGGAGCGGGGCGGCCGCAGCCAAGCACACCTCGTGGGGATGGGCGATGTCGAGGATCAGCAGGTCACCGCGTTTGCCGACGTCGAGCGAGCCGCAGGTCGACTGACGGCCGAGGCTGTACGCCGCGTTCAAGGTCGCCCCGACGATCACCTCGCCCGGAGTCATCTGAAACCACGGCGCGGCGACGCCGATCGTGGTGAGCAGTGATGTCGCGTGGATCGATGAGCAGTAGTCGGTCGACACGGCGACCGGCACCTCGTATTCGATCAGCAACCGAGCATTCGCCCGCCGCGACGTCATGTAGATCAGCTCGGCGATCGGCAGAATCACCGCGATCGTGTCGGTGCGACCCACCGCCCGGATCTCGTCATCGGGCGTATACGTCAGGTGCTCGGCCGACACGGCGCCGCCCTCGACCGCGGTGTGCCAGCCCCGCGACGAGTTCCACGCGTCGGCGTGGACGCGTACCGGCAACGGTGACGATCGCATCAGCCGCAGCGCCTGCTCTGCAGTGAAGTATCCCTGCTCAACGGTCACATCTTGGAACTCGGCGATCCCCTGCGCGACCGCCGCCGGCAACATCACCTCGTCGATCAACGCGACATACAGCGCCCCGCGTTCCTCGGCCGACCGCGCGGGGAGGTCGTGCGGCACGACGTGGGCACCGAGGAAGGTGATCACCAATTCCATGTCGGTCAGACCCCGGGAGCGGGCGAGTAACTCGAGTTCGCGCAACTCCTCGGCAACGGTCAGGCCATAGCCCGACTTCACCTCCATGGTCGTCACTCCACCCGCTTGAATCTGGCGATACGCCCGGGCTAGCCGCTCAAGCAACGTCGCATCATCGGCGGCGCGCGTGGCCACCACGCTCGACCAAATGCCCCCGCCACGCACCGCCACCTCGGCCAGAGTCGCGCCACCCAAACGCTCGGCGTACTCGTGACAGCGGTCCCCGGCGAAGATCGGATGGCTATGGCACTCGACGAGACCGGGCATCACGGTGCGGCCGGTCGCGTCGATCGTCTCGACGCCATCGGAGCCGTGCGAGGCGAGTACGTCGGCGGTCGGACCAACCGCGACAATTACTCCGTCGCGAATCGCCGCAGCAACGACCGTCGCCGCCAGCGAACCGACCTGCATCGTGCGCCACGGGCTCGGGTCGGGATCGCCGGAGCTGAGGCAGAAGACGATGTCACCGTCGAAGGGAGTG
>JANNNL010000388.1:0-4949 GCA_031398525.1 Actinomycetes bacterium
GTGTCACGGCGATGTGCACCCGGGCAATGTGATTCTGTCGTCCGATGGTCCGGTGTTGATCGACTGGTTCGATGCCTGCCGCGGTAATCCGGCTGGCGATATTGCCCGGACCCAGTTGTTGATCGGTGCCGGAGGGGCGACGGCCGCGTCGGTCGCCCATCTTCCCGACGCGCAACTCGTGGTGTTGCACCAATTGCACCGGGCCTACTCCGAAACGTCGGCCGTGGAGTTCACTGCGTCGGACGTCGAGCGCAAACTCTGGAAGCGCATCGAGGCTGCGGCCCGACTTGGTGAGGGCCTCGACACCCGCGAGTTGTTGGCGGTATGGCGATCGACGGGGAGTTGAAAGCGCTCAGGGTGAGACGGCAGGCGCGGCCAGGATCGTGACGAGGGGGTCGACGAGTGGGCGCAGCATATCGAACAAGCGGGCGGGCGCGGCGACGACGAGGGCGTCGTTCTCCGGGCAGTGCAGTTCCACCAGCGCGCCCGACTCGGTGACGATCAACGACCCCGCTGCGTAGTCCCACACTTTGGTGTGCGCTCGTAGTAGGCATCGACCCGGCCACACGCCAGCCAACACATCTGCAGCGCCGCCGAACCGAAGCAGCGGATATCGCGAACAAGCGGGAGCAAGTGTCCCACCACGTGGCCCTGGGTTTCGCGAAGTGCGGCACGATACGAAAAACCGGTGGTGACCAGGGCATCTGCGAGCGATGAGCAGGTCGAGGCGGTGATCGGCTCGCCATCGCAGCGGGCCCCTCGGTCGAGCCCGGCCGAGAACACTTCATCGCGTAGCACGTCGATCACCGCGCCGGCGACCATCGTTCCCTCGTACGCCGCGGCAATGCTGACGGCGAACAGGGGCACCCCGTAGGTGAAGTTGACCGTGCCGTCGAGCGGGTCGATGATCCACTGCAGCGGGGCCGCCGCGGTCGTTTGGCCGCCTTCCTCGCCGATGATTCCCGCCCCGGGGGTGGCAGCCAACAGACACTCACGAATCAGCGATTCCGAGTCGAGGTCGGTTTGGGTGACCACGTCGGTCGGGGAGCTCTTCAAGCCGACGCCGGCGTTTTGCCCGAGGTTGTCGCGGATCAAGCGGGCCGCGCGGCGCACCGTGGCGACGGCGACCGCCTCCCACTCGTCGATCTGTGCGGGGGTGGCGCTACCCACGGACCACTTCGATGTCGTGGGATTCGATCAACTGCACCTCGTCGTCGGTGACCCGGCTGTCGGTGATCACCACGTCGATGTCATCGAAACCGGCGTATCCGAACATCTGGTCGTTGCCGAACTTCGAGTGGTCAACGAGCGCCACAACCCACCGCGAGCTCTCGATCATCGCCCGCTTGACCAAGGCTTCTTCGCGATACGGAGTCGTCAGGCCCCGCTCCATCGAGAAGCCGTCACAGCTGATGAACAGCACGTCGGCCCGAAGTCGGCGGACCGCCTCGACCACCGATGCGTCGACCATCGCAAAGGTGTTGGTGCGCACGCTGCCACCGAGCACCGACAACTGATCGACCCCCCGGCGGGCCAACGTCAGCGCCGTGGTCAGCGAATTGGTCACGACCTGCACGGCTGACGTCGCTGGGAAGACATCGGCAAAGCGTTGCCCGGTGGAACCGGAGTCGATGATCACCGAGCCCTGGGCAGGAATCTGCAACAGGGCTTTCTGGGCGATGCGCAGCTTCTCGTCGCCGTTGAGCGCACCACGGGCCTCGACCATCGGTTCGTGCCGCTGCCGTTCCACAGGTACCGCGCCACCGTGGACGCGCCGTACGAGTTGACGGGTCTGCAGTTCCGAGAGGTCGCGGCGGATCGTCTCGGTCGTCACGTCGAACTGGCGGGCCAACTCCGAGACGTCGACGGTTCCGTGGCGCAGCGCCAACAGGTAGATCTCGTGTTGCCGTTCGTGGGGGAAGCGGGAGGCGCGACTCAGATCGGAGGCCCGCAGCTCGGGGTTCCGAAGATCTGATGATGTGGTGCTCATGAGTGCCGCTCCAGCTCCCGGTTGGTCACTGCTGTCTAGCCGATCATCGCGGCGATCGGACCTCGCGTTGCAAGTTGGCGGTATGCGTTCAGGAACGCTTCACAAAATCGCTCGCTCTGCTGCAACGCCGGGGGAAAAACGCTGGACAGCGCCAAGAACGCGGCCGGGTCATCGAGGGCACGCGTCGCGAATGGACGTGTGACCTCGCCGTGGGTATCGAACGACTGCTCGCTGATCGGCACCGTGGCGAGGTAGCGGGCCCACGCGGCCAGGGCGAGCGTGGCGCAGCGGATCGGGCCGCCGAGTTCGAGTTGACGTTCGATCGTCGGGATCAGGAAGGTGGGGAACTTGGCGGTGCCGTCGATACACAGGCGGGCGATCTGGTCTCGCACCCCGGTGTTGGCGAATCGCCCGAGCACCGTCGCGATGTAGTCCTCGCGACGATGGCCGGGGATCTCCACCAAGGTAGGCAGCGCCTCGGTGTAGAGCAGTTCGTCGAGGAAGTCGATGATCGGCGTCATCGTCATTGCCTCGTCGACGTAGACCACCCCGGCTAACGCCGATAGATAGGCCATACAGGAGTGGCCCGCGTTGAGTATCCGCAGCTTGTACAGCTCCCAGCGGTGCACGTCGTCGGTGAACAGCACCCCGACGTCTTCCCAGGCGGGTCGTCCGGCGATGAAATCGTCCTCGATCACCCATTGGCGGAACGGTTCGCCGACAACGGGCCACTGGTCATCGACGCCGAAGTTGTCGAGCAACCACGCCCGGTCGGCGGGTTTGGTTTGCGGCGTGATCCGGTCGACCATCGAGTTGGGGAAGCTGCAGTTGGCGGTGATCCACTCGGTGAGCGCGACGGAGTGGCGTGCTGCGGCGGCCGTCATCGCCCGTCGGGCGACGTCGCCGTTGCCCGGCAAATTGTCGCAACTGAGGATCGTGATCGGTCCCGCGTCAGCGGCCTGACGCCGGGCGAGTCCATCGGCAATCAGGTCGAAAGTCGTCCGCCCATCGGGCTCCGTCGGTTCGACGTAGCCGGCCTCGGTGATCGTCAGCGACAAGATCGCGGTGATTGGATCGGCAATTGCTTCGATCGCTTTCGACGAGTCCTCGTCGGCGAGCACGTAATCGATGATGCTGCCGATGATTCGCGGGTCGAAGGTGCCGGTGCCCTTCTCGGTGAGGCTGTACAGGTGATCCTGTGAGCTGAGCACCCGGGCGATTTTTGCGTCATGAGCAAACAGCCCAAGACCCCTAATCCCCCACAGCGAACTGCGTTCGGCCAGCTCATGGGTGTACAGGGCAAGATGTGCCCGGTGGAACCCGCCGACTCCGATGTGGACGATGCGGGGCTCAAGGGCGGACCTGTCGAACGTAGGAATCGGGATCCCTCGGTCGGCTAACGCCGCCAGGGTCGAGTCGCTCAGAGTCAAGACTGACGGGTGTTCGCTCACGACATGCACCCTAAACCAACTCAGTCCCACATGAAAAGTGACTGATCATTTGGGTTTTGGCTTGCAAAGCCAAGCAAACCCACATCATAATGCGTGATGTCGGGGGACGTATCCCTCGCGAACTGAGTTCATCTGAGGGGAGAACTACCCATGAAGAAAGCTTCTTCGAAGCGCACGGGGCGGTCGCTGGCAGCACTTGCCGCGCTCGGCCTGGTGGTTGCCGCATGTGGCAGCAGCAAGGCCGCAGAGCCGGCAGCAACACCCGCTCCAGTAGCGACCGAGGCTCCGGCCCCGGCGGTCACCGAGCCCGCCGCTGAGCCGGCGGTTACCGAGCCGGCCGCTGAGCCTGCCGTCACCGAGCCCGCCGCCGAGCCGGCTGCCGAGCGTGAGATCAATGTCGCCATCGTGGGTAACCCCCAGATGGAAGACATCGCCAAGCTCACGCCTGAGCTGTTCACCGCCAAGACCGGGATCAAGGTCAACTACTCGATCCTCGGCGAAGGCGACCTGCGTGAGGTCACCACCCGCGACGTCGCCTCGGGCGGCGAGCAGTTCGACGTCATGATGATCGGAATGTTTGAGGCCCCGCAGTTCGGTGCCGCCGGTCTGCTCAACGACCTCACCCCGTTGGCCGAGGCTGACGCCACGTACAACCTCGACGACATCATCCCCGCGGTCCGCGGTGGTCTGTCGGCCGACGGCAAGATGTACGCCGCGCCGTTCTACGCCGAGTCGTCGTTCCTCATGTACCGCAAGGACGTGCTCGAGGCCGCGGGCCAGAAGCTCTCCGCCGCCCCCACCTGGGACGAAGTTGCTGCGGTCGCCAAGGCGGTCAACACCCCCGACATGGCCGGCATCTGCCTGCGTGGCAAGCCGGGCTGGGGCGACTTGGGTGCGGCGTTCACGACCGTGCTCAACACCTTCGGTGGCACCTGGTGGCTCGCCAATGACGACGGTTCGATCGGCGCTTCGCAGGTCGATCAGCCCGAGTTCAAAGAGGCGCTGACGTTCTACACCGAACTGCTCGCCGCCGCCGGTGAGAAGGATGCCGCCAACTCGTCGTACAACGAGTGCACCAAGGCCATGATGGATGGCAAGGCTGCCATGTGGTACGACGCGACGGTTGCCGCCTCGAACCTCGAGGGTGACGACAGCCCGATCAAGGGCAAGCTCGGCTATGCGCTGGCCCCGACGAAGGTCACCGAGGCCTCGGGTTGGCTGTGGAGCTGGGCTCTCGCGATCCCCAACACCACCAAGGACGTCGACGCAGCGTGGGAGTACCTGTCATTCGCCACCGGCCCCGACTACCTGAAGCAGGCCGGCACGTTGATTGACGGTGGTTGGGCCGGGATTCCCCCGGGCACCCGCAAGTCGACCTACGAGATCCCGGAGTACAAGGAAGCCGCTGCCGCGTTCGCCGGTCCGACCCTTGACGCGATGGCTGCTGCGCCGATCGACAACCCCGGCACCAAGCCCCGCCCGGGTCTCCCCGGCGTGCAGTACGTCGG
>JANNNL010000418.1:0-1419 GCA_031398525.1 Actinomycetes bacterium
CGAGGCCGACGACGACGCCATCGTGCTCAACGAGCATTGGTGCATTCGGGCTTCCCGCAGCGCGACACGCTCGAGCCGTAGGCCCGAGCGTGTCGATGTCGATCGACGGATCGGCCTGCCATGTGATGCCATCTGTCGACGACCAGATCCGCGCGTGACGGTCGGGATCAAGCCCGAACTGAACGAGGTGATTGCCAACCGACTCCACCCTCGATGCCCCGACGGTCACCGGGCCAGTGGCCGTCAATTCAGCCCACTCCGGCGCACCGTACGGCCAAACCCCTCGACGGGCCGATGTCTGGGCGACGCGATACAGGTACCCGATCGGTTGGCCATCGCGCCGACCCGGTCCCAGTGTTCCCACGCGAAGGCGATGGCATCGGACGTCAGATCGTTGCCGAGGTCAGGCCCGTGCTGAGCCGCAAGTACTCGGCGCAGCCGCTCGCCGTCGTCGCGAACAAACGCGTCGAATGCTCGCATCGTCGTCGCGGCGGGCGACTCGGCTGGTCCCATACCCAAGTAAAGCCTCCGCACGCCGATTCGTCTCATTGGCTCAACCATCGGATCGCACCTTGCCTTCGTCGCGAGTCCGGCCGATCTGGGAACCTGGCGGAATGGGACAGGTGCTTGGACAGTTCTGTATCAACGTGACCGATATCGAGCGGTCGATCGAGTTTTGGCGGGATGTGTGCGGGATTCCGCTGCAGAGCCGGACCGAGATCCCGAGCGCGCATGAGGCGTGCTTGCAGGCCAACGAGGGTGGGTCACGCATCCAACTCGCCCAGCAACTCGATCAGGACGGGCCGATCGAGATGGGCGGCTCGCTGTGGAAGCTGTATCTCTACACCGACGACTGCGGCGGCCTGTACGAGCGCTGCCTGGCCGCCGGGTGCGAGCCGGTCACTCCCCCGACGAAGCTCGATCGTTGGCCGGTGACGATCGCCTTCATCAAGGACTTCGATGGGTACCTGATCGAACTGATCGAAAACCACGAAGGCACGCCGGCGGGCATCCCCGACCCGGGCTCAACCAACCGCCGCCCCGCAGCAGGCTGACCGTCAGACTGCCGCAGGCTCCGCCGTCGCCGAGCGGACCGGCGGCACGAAGCGCAGCGCTACGAGGCCCCGCCTGATCAGCGGACCCATCACCACCATGAACACCACGGTGCCCGCCCCGATCTGACCGCCGAGCAGCATGCCGACGGCGATCGGGATGCCATCGACGATCCATCGAGCGATCACCAGGCCGACGCCACGGTGTACCAGACCCATTTGGACGACTTCCGACGGGCCCGGTCCGAACCGGGCCGCAATCGCCAGGCAGATCCCGAGCGCGATCGTCAACGTCCCGGCGGCGAACAACGGGATGCGGATCCCCAAGCGTTCGTAGTGCGGAAGCCGACCGAGGACCACGTTGATC
>JANNNL010000439.1:0-2817 GCA_031398525.1 Actinomycetes bacterium
CACCGAGGTCACCTCGCAGTCGCAGCAGACCGCCCTGCGATTCCTCGCCCTGCACGAGATCGCCCACGCGTTGCAGTTCATCAGCGAGCCCGACCCCAATGCCAAGTCGGCCGTTCAGCACGAACGGGAAGCCGACTGTGCCGCCAACATCATGATGCGGGGCATCTACGACACGCGCCTGGCGCTGTCGTACGGGGCGCACGGCGGATGTCAGCCCGACCTCTATCAGCCGACCGAGGACTGGCTCAAATCAGTCGCGACGGCGGCGCCGGTGCCGACCAAGTCGGCCAAACGCGCCACCGGGATGGTGCGCAAGACCAAGGTGTAAGTTTCACATCGGTCGCCACCATGACGCTCGGGGCGGAACTTCGACTGGACAGGGCTATGGACGCCTCTGCCTTCTACGCTGAGATCGATGGTGAATTCGCAACCTGCAGCCAATGTTCACGAGGTCTCCGGCGCCCTCCAAGCCCACGGCTACCTCCCGGACGAAGGTTTAGCTACCGCCGTCTTTCTGGCAATGCGGCTGCGGCGTCCCCTCTTACTCGAGGGTGAGGCCGGCGTCGGCAAAACCGAGGTCGCCAAGGTGCTCAGCAGGTGGACCGGTGGTGAACTGATTCGCCTGCAGTGCTACGAGGGCATCGATGTTTCGCAGGCGGTCTACGAGTGGGACTACTCGCGCCAGCTGTTGCATCTACGTGCCGCCGAGGCAACCGGTGAGGCTTCGAAGGCCGACACCGATTCGTTAGAGGACGAGTTGTACTCCGAACGATTCCTGGTAAAGCGGGCGATTCTGCGCTCGATCCAGCACGGCGAAGGTCCGCCCCCGATCCTGCTCATCGACGAAGTCGACCGGGCCGACGACGAGTTCGAGGCATTCCTGCTCGAAGTGCTCTCGGACTACCAGGTCACCGTGCCGGAACTGGGTACCTTCACCGCAACCGTGCCGCCGATCGTCATCCTGACGTCGAATCGCACCCGCGATGTGCATGACGCGCTGAAGCGGCGCTGCCTGTATCACTGGGTGGAACATCCCAGCTTCGAGCGCGAGGTCGCCATCGTTCGGCTACGCGCTCCCCAGGCTTCCGAGCAACTCACCCGCCAGGTTGCCGCAGCGGTCGAGGCGATGCGCGGACTGCAGTTGTACAAGCCGCCGGGAGTCGCCGAGACGATCGACTGGGCCGCGGCACTCGGCGAACTTGGCGCAACCAGCTTGAACCAGCAGCTTGTCGAATCGACGCTGGGCACGGTGCTGAAGTACCGCGAAGATCAGGAGCGGGTGAAAGCCAATGGTGTCGCCGACCTGGTCAAGCAAGCATTCGAGCGAGGCATGATCTCGGGCTGACCTTGATGTCAACTGCGGACGCCTCCCCCAACATGGCCCGGAAGTCAACCGCCGAGGAGATCTCGGTGGCTTTCACGCGACTGCTGCGGGGGGCGGGACTGATCGTGCCGATCGACTCGGTGCTGGCGTTCACCGAAGCGCTGCAGGCCGTCGGCATGAGTCAGCGCCGCAATGTCTACTGGGCGGCCCGGGCCACGCTGGTTCGCCGTCCCGAAGACCACGGTCTGTTCGATCGGGCATTCAAGGTGTTCTTCGACGGTCGACGCCCATCGGGCGATGACGAACCCGAAACCGAACCGCTGCACATCACGATCGTGGTCGACTCCGACGACGAAGACGACGCATCGTCCGACGACAGCGACAACGATCCATCCGAGGACCCAACGATCCACCTGCGGTTTTCCGCGGCCGAAGTGCTCCGCGACAAAGATTTCGCGGCCTACTCTTCCGAGGAACTGCAGACCGCCCATGCGCTGATGACGCGGCTACGACTCGCCGGTACACCTCGCCGCAGCCGTCGAATGGTCCGGGTTCGGCGTGGTGGCACCCATCCCGATCTCCGTCGCACGGTACGCAGCGCTCTGCGCGCCGGTGGAGAGCCGATCCGCCGTGAACGCCGCGAACCGGGCGAACGCAACCGCCGGCTTGTCCTGCTGCTCGATGTGTCCGGGTCGATGGAGCCGTATGCCCGGGCCCTCGTGCGATTCGTCCACGCGGCGGTAGCCGGACGCCAACGAGTCGAGGCGTTCGCTCTGGGCACCCGCCTCACCCGAGTGACCCGGGAGTTGACCAGCCGCGATCCCGATCAAGCGATCGCTCGAGCCGCCGGACGGGTCACCGATTGGAGCGGCGGCACCCGACTCGGCGACTGCCTGCGCCGGTTCAACGACGAGTGGGGCGTGCGGGGCATGGCCCGCGGGGCGATTGTCGTCATCCTGTCGGATGGCTGGGATCGCGGCAGCCCCGATGAGCTTGCCGAGCAGATGGCGCGCCTGTCTCGCATCGCCCACCGATTGATCTGGGTCAACCCGCTGAAGGTCACGCCGGGTTATGCGCCTCTTGCCCGGGGAATGGCCGCAGCTCTGCCGTATGTTGACGCTTTCGTCGAAGGACATTCGATCTCGGCGATGGAAGAACTCGCCCGAGTCATCGACGGGCAACAGTCCAGCAAGGGAGCGAATCGTGCGTGAGATTCTCGACGACATCGAGCGGTGGCGGTCGATGGGCAAACGCGTCGCCTTGGCCCGCGTGGTCAACATCGAAGGCTCCGGTCCTCGCGACCCGGGTGCAGCGATGGCCGTCGCCGACGACGGCGAGGTGGCTGGCTCGGTCAGCGGCGGGTGTGTCGAAGGCGCGGTGGTCTCGGAGTCCCTCGACGTATTGGCCACCGGCACGGCGCGAATGGTCAAGTTCGGGTACTCCGATGATGAGGCGTTCTCGGTCGGCCTCACCTGCGGCGGCACGATCCACCT
>JANNNL010000450.1:0-5339 GCA_031398525.1 Actinomycetes bacterium
GGCTCGTAGCCGATCGACTCGACGATCGGGTCGATCCACGGACGGATGATCACGAACTGGTCGAACTCATGCGCGGGGGTGTGGGCAGGACTGATCAAGGACATAACTGACTCCCTTGGACGGGGGACGATCGCAGGGGAAGCCGCGGACGCCAACAAGGTGTGCCCCGCACCACGCGAACCGGCAAACTCCGCGCCTACGATCTCGGCATGTTCAAGCCGGGGCTGCGTCGTGATTGACATTCAGGTCTCGCTCGATCGCATCAGCCCCGTCCCGCTCTATCACCAGTTGGCGCGGCAAATCGAGGCGGCGATCGAGGACGGTCACTTGGCGAAGGGCAGCTATTTCGACAACGAGATCGACCTGGCAGTGCGGTGGCAGGTCTCGCGCCCCACGGTCCGCCAAGCGATGCAGGACCTCGTTGAACGCGGTCTGCTCGTGCGGCGACGCGGCATCGGTACGCAGGTCGTCAGCGCCCAAGTCCGCCGGTCGGCGACGCTGTCGAGCCTCCACGACGACCTGCGTTCACAGGGTCGGGCCTCGTCGACCATCGTGGTCACCCACGAACGAGTGATCGCCGACATGACGATCACCGCCGATCTTGAACTTGCCCCGGGCAGTCAGGTGGTGTTCATCGAGCGTTGTCGGTCGGCCGATAGTCGTCGCTTGGCGATCATGCGGAACTGGTTGAGCGTCGATGCCGCAGGTGAGCTGACCACCGTGCAGTTGGCGCGGACCGGTCTGTATGCGTTGATGCAGGCCCGCGGGGTGCGGCCCCATTCGGCGTTGCAGCGAATCGGTGCTCGATCGGCCTCGCCGACCGATGCTGCCCTTCTCGGCATTCCGGTCGGCTCGGCTCTGCTGACCATGCGGCGGGTGATGCGCGACGATTCGGGCACGCCGATCGAGGTGGGCGAACACATCTTCGATGCGTCGAACTACTCCATCGAAATGACGGTCTTCGAGAGTTGAGCCGGGAAAACCTGTGGGTGCGCCCGGCGCTACCCCTCGCCGCGGCCATCCTTCAGCAACGATCGCAGGTTGAACGACGGGTCGGCCAATTCGGTCACGCGAGGCGTGGCGCGGTGGGCGATGAGCATTTCGGCGAGCCGGATGTCCTTGGCGATCGAGGTGCCCTCGGCGACGCCGCTGGCCGACACCAGTCGCCCGTCGTAGTTGAGCCCGAAGCGCACCTCGGCCCCATCGGGTCGGCGTCGGACCACGTCATGGACCGCGGCGGCGTGGAGCCCCGCGATCTGCAGACCCAACTCGTATTGGTCCGACCAGAACCACGGCACCGTGTCGCAGACTCGCTTCCCACCGAGCACGTTGGCGGCCAGAATCTCGGCGTGTTCCACAGCATTGCGCCACGCTTCGAGGCGGATTCGACGGTCGCCGTAGAGCGGGTGGGGAAACGAACAACAGTCGCCGCCGGCAAAGATCGCCGGATCGGAGGTGCGCAGGTGGCTATCGACGGCGATGCCGTTGTCGACCATCAGTCCGCAGGCAGCGGCAAGTTCGGTGTTCGGCAGCGCGCCGACCCCCGCGACGACGACGTCGCACGAGATGCTTGATCCGTCGGTCAGTTGCAGGCGGTAGCGGGTACCGACTGGATCGATCGACTCGACCCCGATGCCGAGCCGCAGGTCGACTCCGGCCTCGCGGTGGCGGAGCTCGACGACGTTCGCCACCATCGCTGGGACGACGCGGCTCATCAGTTGGTGGGCGAACTCGAGCACGACCACCTCGCAGCCGCGCTCCACTGCTCCGGCAGCGACCTCAAGGCCGATGAACCCGCCGCCGATCACGACGAGCCGTGCTCGCGGCGTGAGCTGGTGGCGGAGTTTGCGCAGGTCAGCAACGGTGCGCAAGGTGAGAATGGCTTCGCCGCCGACAATTGCCGGGCGGCGGGCCCGAGCTCCGGTAGCCAGCACCAATCGGTCGTACGGTACGGCTCGACCGTTGTCGACAACCACTGCGCCTTGCTCGCGGTCGATGGTCGCGACGGTCGCGCCGCGGATGAATTCGAGGTCGAGTGCGGCGAATCGGTCGGCGGACACGATCGGGGGGGAGTCGGCACCGTGGGTCGGGTCAATGCCCACTTTCGACAGCGGTGGCCGTTCGTAGGGAGCCTCGGGCTCGTCGCCGATGACGATCAATTCGCCACCCCATCGTTGTTCGCGCAGGCTGACGGCGGTGCGAATGCCGCATTCGCCCGCCCCAACGATGACGACGCGTTCAGGTGGGTGGGTGGTCATGGGGTCATTCCGAGAAGACTGAAGAGGATGGGTCAGAACCGTAGACGCCCGAACCCCACGACGGCGTGACAGACCACATCACGGTCCGGCCGCACCGCGGCGCCGCCGTCGACTCAGATGCAGCGCGTGTCGGTCGGGATGTGTGCCGTGTCGGGATTGGCGATGACTGCGGCGAGCGGCATGGTGTCGAGCGCCCATCCGCGTGTGCCTGAAACGGTGCTGCGCGACCACACCAATCCGACCAGGCGTCCGTCGACGACCAATGCCCCGCCCGAGTCGCCTCGTTCGATGGAAGCATCGAGTTCGTAGCCCGGGCGGTCGACCTTCGAATCGAGGTAGATGTCGTCGGTTCGAATCGTGACATGGCGAATGATCGTCGCCGGCAGGATATCGATCATCCCATCGCGGCTGACCGCAACGATTGCCTCGTCGCCTGGTACGGCGGCGGCGAACTCGAACTGGGCATCGCCGGGCTGGTCGGCGCGTAGCACCGCTGTATCGGCGACCGGGTCGAGACCAATGACGGTGGCCGTCGAGGTGGTTCCGTCGGCGGCGGTCAGGGTGATGCCGGTTGCCCCGGCGACGACGTGGGCGGCACTGACGATGAGGTCGCCGCCGACTCGAATGCCCGACCCATGCGACCGTTGCGCGCATCCGGTCGTATCGATTCCGACGGCCGCGGCGCGCACCAGGTCGGCGACGGTCGGCTCGCGATGCGATCCACAGGAGGCAACGATAGAGCCGAGCATGACAACGGTCATCAATTGACGTAATGTATTGACAAATGAAGGCTGTCCAGTCAGAGTGGCGGGCACGCATCGAAGCTACCCTGGGGCACCATTCGTTGTATGCGGTGAAGCCCGCCCTGACCACCACGGACGATCGCCAATGCGTGACTACTCACTTCTCGGACCCGACGCCCACCTTGCGGTTGAGCGCGGTCTTGCGTCAGCAGAGTGGTACCGAACCCCCGTCGAACGCAAGCGGATGAAAGAGCTGATGAAGCGCAGCGACGGGCCCGCAATCCGCGACACCATCATCTGGATCGGTCTGATGGTGGTGTTCGCCTCGCTCGGCGTGGTCTGGTGGTTCTCATGGAAGTCGGTCGTCTGCTTCCTGGCCTACGGCGTGCTCTACGGCTCGGGCGGCGACTCCCGCTGGCACGAGTGCGGTCACGGCACCGCCTTCAAGACCTCGTGGATGAACACCGCGGTCTACAACATTGCCTGTTTCATGATGATGCGCGAACCGACGGTGTGGCGCTGGAGCCACACGCGACACCACACCGACACGATCATCGTCGGGCGTGATCCCGAGATCGTGGCGATGCGACCTCCGAAGCTCGGGCACATTGCCGCCAACTTCTTCGGCATCTTCGATATTCCGAACGCGATGCGGGTGATGGTCGTCCACGCGCTGGGGCGGATGAACCCCGAAGAAGCGACCTACGTGCCCGAAAGCGAACATCCGACGGTGTATCGCACTTCACGGATCTGGCTGGTCATCTACGTTGCCACCGTTGCCTGGGCGATTGCCGGGCGGACGATTCTTCCGCTCGTCGTCGTCGGCGGACCGCGCTCCTACGGGGCATGGCATCACCTGATGACCGGGCTCACCCAACACGGCGGCCTCGGCGAGAACGTCACCGATCACCGGCTCGTCACCCGCAGCGTGAGGATGAACCCGATCAGCCGGTTCATCTACTGGAACATGAACTACCACGTCGAACACCACATGTTCCCGATGGTCCCGTTTCACGCGCTGCCTGCCCTGCACGCCGAGATCGCCAACGACTTGCCGCCGATGACGCCCAGCATCGCCGCCGCGTTCGCCGAGTTCGTCCCGGTCTTGTTCCAGCAACGCCGCGATCCTGCGGTGTTCATCCATCGCCAACTCCCCGGCCCCGCCGCCGGCCACTCCTCGTAGATCGGAGCGAATACCCGTGTCGAATGCTTCCGGGCCGAATTGGGTTGAGGCTTGCGCCGTCGATGATGTCGACGAAGAAGACGTGGTCCCGTTCATCCACGATGGTCGGCCGTTCGCCATCTATTGCTCGCCGAGTGGTGACTTCTACGCCACCGACGGCCTGTGCACCCATGAGAAGGTAGTCCTTGCCGACGGATTGGTGATGGGCAACATCATCGAATGTCCCAAGCACAACGGCCGTTTCGATTACCGCACCGGCCAGGGAAGAGGCGCGCCTATCTGCGTCAATCTGACCACATACCCAGTCAAGGTCGACGACGGTGTCGTCTACCTCGGTCTCGACTGAGGGTTGAACCACGTGGTCGAGCGGGTGGTGATCGTCGGTGCAGGGGAGTGTGGGTCGCGCGCCGCGAATACCCTACGTGAACAGGGTTTTTCTGGCTCGATTACGATCATTGGCGACGAACACATCGCACCCTACGAGCGGCCGCCGCTGTCGAAGTCGGCGTTGATCGATGTCAATGAACCGCAGCCGGTGACGGTGTGTCCTCCCGATCGTCTTGCCGCACTCGACATCGACTTCGTGTCAGGGACGAGGGTGACGTCGCTCGATCGGTCGAGTCACAAGGTGGCCCTTGGCGATGGTCGGCTGCTCGCATATGACCGGTTGTTGCTGGCTACCGGGTCACGCGCCCGGGGGCTGCGGATCTCCGGCGGCGATTGGGCGATCACTCTGCGAACCTTTGCCGATGCGATGACGCTGCGCCGCGGCCTCAGCCCCGGCGCGCAGGTCGTGGTGGTCGGGGCCGGGTTCATTGGACTCGAGGTCGCGGCTGGTGCCGTGGCCCGTGGTTGTCGGGTGACGGTCATCGAGATTGCGGCGACGGCGATGGCTCGAGCCGTGCCGTCACCCGTCGCCGAGCGGCTGGTCCAACGCCATCGCCAGATGGGCGTCGAAGTGCTGCTCGCAACCCGCGTCGATTCGATCGAAGTCGTCGATCCGCGGCGGCCCGACGTGGGCTTCAGCATTGTCCTCGGCGACGGCCGCCGGCTGCCAGCCGATGTGGTCATTGCCGGCGTCGGCGCGATCCCCAACACCGAACTGGCTGCCGACTGCGGGTTGGCGGTCGACAATGGCATCGTCGTCGACGAGCA
>JANNNL010000512.1:0-2677 GCA_031398525.1 Actinomycetes bacterium
CGAGTTCCTGCCCGACCCGACGGTTTGATCCAAGGCCCACCCCGTCACTTGCGGCTCCGAGTCGGCGGGAGATTCGTGCAGAATTGCTGTCCTACGTCAGGTGTCGGTGATTGCCCAGGGGCCGACGCCCGTAATGCGTTCGATGCTCACGCTCACTACCGAAGCGGTTCGCAGCACGAGCGGGTGTCGCGCCAGACCGGTGTATTTCGCTGCGAGCTGGTTCATGAGGGCAGGGTTCGGCCGGTCATCGAGGGTTGCCTGCCCGCGTATGACCAAGTGCCGTTGAAATCCTTGCGCGTTACGTATGTCGTCCTCGATGGAGAGCACAATTGCGGGGTCGCGGCGTAGATTGCGCGCCTTTTGGCTCATCGTGTCGCAGCCGAAGACGACCTTGTCGCCTTGGACAACCACCCACACGACAGAAACCTGGGGTGATCCGTCGGCGTTCGAGGTCCAGACATGCGCAACCGCGTCGGAACCGAGCAAGGCCTGAGCAGGTGCCGACAGTACCGCCAGCGAAGTCATAGAAGCTATACGAAACTCCTTCTCCCGCGTTCAACGTACACCCACGCGCAAGCCCTCCGATCTCGATGGCCATGCCGACAACATTCCATCGAAGACGTTGGTGAATTGACCGGCTCGTGAGCTCCGTCTCTCCGATCGTCTTGCTCAGTTCGACGGCGCCGATACCGCCGACTTGTTTCGCAGCGGCCTCAAACCGAGAGTCCGAGCGCTTCTTGTCCTCGGTGGTGAGATTGTTACCGCGGGTTCCATACCACTCCCGCGTATGAAACCGAGCGGCGTCGCAGCGGGAGCGGACGAAGCGATCGCGGTGGATACCGGATGCGCTCGCGAGGGTTGCCTGATCGGAATTTCCGTGTCGACGCCATCGACCCCCTCGACCCCCTCGACCCCGGATCGTCGCTTGGCGTCCATGAGTGACGGCTCCGTCGAAGATAGCTACACTGAGGACCATGACAGTAGCCACATCGAGTCGAATCGAGGTTGGGGTGCGCGATCTCAAGAACAACCTGAGTCGCTACCTCGGACAGGTCGGTGCAGGAGTCGAAGTCGTCGTGACCGACCGCGGTCGTCCGATCGCTCGGCTGAGCGGCATCGATGACATCGCGAGGGACAAACTCGCCGCGCTGATCGAGGCCGGTCTCGTTCGCCCGCCGAGATCGAAGGTGCGCCAGCGCCCACTACCGCTCAGGTCCAAAGGCTCGGTCAGTGACTTGGTGGCAGAACAGCGCCAGTGATCACCTACATCGACACGTCGACCCTCATCACGCTGCTGATCGACGAGGTCGGCACCACCGAGGCTGGACTGATCTGGGACGAGCCCGATGTGCTCGTGTCGGTGAGGGTTGGTCACGTCGAGGCACGAGCGGCCCTCGCTGCAGCTCGACGACAGCGACGGATCTCCGCCGAGGTGTTGCGTGCCGCCGACGACGGACTCGAAGTTCTGTGGTCACAGGTGTCCATAGTCGAGATCGACGAGGACCTGATGCGGTTGGCCGGCGATCTCGCGGTGACCTACGGCCTGCGCGGTTATGACGCCGTCCATCTCGCCGGCGCCCACCTCGTGGGTGCCGAGGTGTTCAGCAGTGCCGATCGCCGCTTGTGCGCAGCAGCCAGCTCATGCGGTTTCCATGTGGCCAATCCGATCGACGCTGCCGAATCGGCGCAGGCTGCGTTTGACGCGGACGCCTGACGGGAACTTCCCTCGCCAACTCTGCAACTTGGGCTGGGCATGCTCCGCCTGAACCCGGGTGACGTCATCGCCAGCTCCGGGAGCCACGTCGATCGCGACCTCGGACCGCGTCTGGTGGTTGGTGGTCGATGTCTCGGGTGGTAGCGGGAGGCTGGCATGGGAGACTTGGCCATGAGCGAGTCATCGGTGGTTCCGGTTCCGTACCCGAGATGGATCGTGGAGGACGAACCGACGCCGCGGTTCCCGATCTGGACCCGTGGCAATGCCGGCGAGGTGTTCCCCAACGTCGTCACGCCGCTCGGCGGCACCATCTACGCGGATGCGCCGGCGATCGGGCACCGGCGCAACTTCGCGCAGATGGGGTTGTTCACCGACGACGAGGTCCACAAGCACGGCATCGTGGTGTCGGGCATCTTCGGCGGCTACCTGTATCTCAACATGTCGGTGTTCCGACTGATGGGAGTGCGCATGCCAGGCATGACGCCAGAAATGACCGACGAGCAGGGCTTCGGAGTCAGCGACGCCCCGCCATACCGACGGATGCCGGGCGATCGGAGCCTCGGCGCATCGCTTCGCCTGTCGCGCTGGGCGATACGGACAATGCGTCGCCCAGACGTGGGCATGATCGACGAGGCCCGCCGCCGTGCCGATGCATGGGTGGCCTCGCTGCCCGACATCCGCTCCTCTCCGGACCATCAACTGCTCGCCTTCGTGTCGACCTTCTCCGCGCGCATCACCGAGTTCTTCGTGCCGCTGGGCAACGCCACCGCGATCGCCGGAGTCGGAAGGGGCGCCCTCGAACAGATGCTCCGGCGGGGCACCAACGGAGATCCGACGCTGCTCGTCAACCGCCTGACCGCGGGACTCGGCACCATCGAGTCGGCCCTCCCTGCGAAACGCCTCTGGCGGATCGGGCGAATGGTTGCGGCCGACCCGCCGTTGACCGCGCTGTTCGACCGAGGG
>JANNNL010000206.1:0-6878 GCA_031398525.1 Actinomycetes bacterium
GGTCTCCGATGCTTTGTTCTTCGTCAGCGAGCCTTCGGCGTTCTTGATGCCGCCGTTCTTGGACAGCCAGGCGGCTCGCCAGATCAGCAGGCGCGAGGCGCCGATCTCGGTGATCATGTTGGCGAGTTTGAAGGCGATCGCCTGGTTCATGATGATCGGCCGGCCGAACGCGTGGCGCTCCTTGGCGTAGTCGAGCGAGTACTCGTACGCCGCTCGGGCGATTCCCAGAGCCTGCGCCCCGACCGTCGGGCGGGTGGCCTCAAACGTCGACATCGCCGGCTGCTTCCCGCCGGAATGCCCACCCTCGCGGGCCCAGGCCAGCTTGGCGTCGAGCTTCTCCTTGCCGCCGAGCAGACAGCGACCGGGCACCCGCACGTCGTCGAGGACGACCTCGGCGGTGTGCGACGCCTTGATGCCGTGCTTCAGATACTTCTGGCCCTGCGACAACCCTCTCGTCGAAGGTGGCACGACGAATGCGGCCTGACCGCGGCCCTTCAACGCGGGCTCGACGGCGGCGACGACGACATGGATGTTGGCGATGCCGCCGTTGGTGATCCACGCCTTGGTGCCATTGAGCACCCACTCGTCGTTGGCCTCGTCGTAGACCGCCCGGGTGCGAAGTGACGACACATCCGATCCGGCGTCGGGCTCCGACACGCAGAACGCGCCGAGCTTCACGTCGTCGGCAGTGCCGTAGCACTGGGGCACCCACTCGATCATCTGCTCGGGCGTCCCGCTGCCCGAAATTCCGGCGGCGGCGAGCGACGTGCCCATGATGGCCATACCGATGCCGGCATCGCCCCAGAACAGCTCCTCTACGGCGACCGGCAAGGTCAACCCGGTCGGGTCGCCCATCGCGTTCATGATGAAGTCGAGCCCGTACAGACCGATCTTTGCGGCCTCTTGCACGATCGGCCACGGGAACTCCTCGGCCTCGTCCCACTCGTGGGCCGCGGGGCGGATGACCGTATCGGCGAAGTCGTGGACCCACTTCTGGATCTGGGTCTGGTCCTCGTTCAGGGACAGGGAAAACTCTGACATGCCCCTAAGTTACCAATGAGTAACTACGAATCGCCAGTCACTCCCGAAAATTCTGCCGGAGGTACGCTCGGCCTATGTGATGCTGGCGGTCGCTGCGGTCAACCGGCCTTGCACTTCGAAAAAGGCATCAACCTCGCTGGGAAGCAGTGGTCGCGAGATGTGGAAACCCTGGGCAAGGTCGCAGCCCAACTCGTCGAGCATGTTGCACGTCTGCTCACTCTCGACCCCTTCGGCGACCACGATCAGCTGTAGGGCGTGGCCGAGCTCGATCATCGAACGCACGATGGCGCGCATCCGTGAATCGGAATCGAGATGGGTGACAAAGGTCTTGTCGATCTTCAGTTCGTCGACCTGGAAGCCAATGAGCTGGGCCATCGACGAATAGCCGACGCCGAAGTCGTCGACCGAAATGCGAATTCCGAGTTGGCGCAGCGCAACAATGCTGCGGTGCGCCCGGCTGAGATCGGCAACGAGCGCGGTCTCGGTGATCTCGAGGGTCAGCAGCGAGGGTCGCAAGGTGAACCGATCGAGGAGTTCGCTGACGTATTCCGGCAAGGATTCGTCGAGTAGGTCGTGCCCCGAGACGTTGACGTTGAGGTACAGGTTGGGACGGGTCTGACGCAGTTCGGCATGAAACGCGATGGACTGGAGCAGGGTCGAGCGGGTGATCTGGCGAATCAAACCGGCCCGTTCGGCGAGGGGAATGAAGCTGTCGGGAAATAGCAACGACCCATCAGGAAGCCGCCAGCGCACCAGCGCCTCGATGCCGCGTGGTCGCCCGCTGGCCAAATCGATCGTCGGTTGATAGTGCAGTTCGAGCTGCCGTTGGGCGATCGCCTCGGCCAACTGGTTGGTTCGCTCCAGCTGATCGGCCGTCGCCGGATTGCCACTTGGGTCGAACACGGAGTACGACGTTTGAGTGCGTTTGGCCTCGTACATCGCCATATCAGCAAATCGGACAAGCTCGGTCCGACGGTACCCGTGGAGCGGACTGATGGCGATACCCAGGCTCGCGCTCACTCGTACTGTGGTCGTTCCCAGGCGAACCGGCCCGTCGAGCGCGGCCACGCTGCGTCGGGCGAGGGCTACCGCATCGGCGAGGTCGACGATGGGGACCACTGCACCGAATTCATCGCCACCCAACCGCGCCAACTGGCCGGGGGGAAGCACACCCGACAACCGAGCGGCGACCCACCGCAACAGATCGTCGCCGGCGTCATGGCCGAGACTGTCGTTGACCTCTTTGAACGCATCGAGATCCATGATGAATACGGCATGACTTCCAGGTCCCGCCAGTGAGGATTCGAGCCGCTCCGTGAACGCCCGACGGTTGGCGAGCCCGGTGAGTTCGTCGGTGCGAGCCTCGCGTCGGCTCTCGGCCAGCGATGTCACCTCGCGGACGGTGAAGAACATTCGAATCGCCCCAGCGGCGATCGCGGCGACGGCCAGAAGAACGGCCACGGCATGTAAACGTCGGCTTTGGCCGTACACCAAGACGCCGACCGAGGTGACCATGAACGTGGTCGGGATGGCGTACCGCTGCGGGGAGTGTGCCGGCGGCCGAAGCCGTTCGTTGGGCAGTTGGGCGGCGAGGCCGAGCAGCACTGCACCCAGCGGCCACGTGACATCGACGAGTCCGCCCTCGGCGTATGTGCCCCCGGCCCCCTGGAACAGGAAAATGACGTCGCCGATGCAGAAGAGGGCCAGGCCCCCGCCCAGCAGCCACCACGCCCGCGCCCTGGTCTGGATTGCCGTGGCAGCCGACACGATAAAGATGATCAACAACACGTCGGCGACCGGGTACGAGAGATTCGTGGCGACCACGGCGAACCTGCCGTCGGTTTGATCGAGTACAGGTCCGAGGGCAAACGCGACTACCACAGCGGCCGCCCCGAACCCGCCGATTGCGCCGTCGAGCCAGGCATTGACGCGGAATTCGGTCATCTGCTCGCGTACCGCGCAGGCGATCGCGATGTAGGCCAGGACGTAGAACGACAACCACAGTCCATCTGCGGGAGACGGATAGATGTCGCGGTTGCCGACAAACAGTGTGCCGTAACAACTACCGGCAACGTAGAGGACCAGCCCGACGCCCAGCAGTCGCCATGCCATTCGACTCACAGGATTGTGCCACGACCGCCAGAGACAGATGAACGCGGCCAGGGCGAAGGGGATGTTGTACAGCAGCAAGTTCCGCCAGCCGTTGTACTCGGAGCGTTGAGGGCGGATCATGACCGGACCAGCGAACGCCAACCACGAGACGATCAGCAACGAGGCCACCCGGCGCGTCGTCCTCGATTGCGTACGGTTGTCCACTTGGGCTCCTCGTCGCGGACCATGGCGATCGTTCGCGACCGGCCGGAATTCCATAGGCAAAGATGGAACCTTACTCTCGTTCAATGAGTCACTGCCACAACGGGTGGGCATTGAAGAGATCGAGATCACGTAAATGGGTATTTCGACCAGGTATTGATCCGCTGTTCTGTCGCTGATGACCACATAAGGCGGTCAACACGGCTCGTCGGGTACCCTCCTTGACGGGGACGCGGGCGCGAAGGAGATGTGGTGCAGGGAAAGAAGTGGCAGTGCGCGATGGCACTCGCGTTCTTGGTGGGATGTACGTCGGAAGATCGCCCGCGTGTCGACGGCACAACACTCACCTCCACGGTAGATATCACTGCGGCGGCCCCGCTGAGCGCCGCCCCAACGACCACTACTGCTCCAGTCACTCTCGCGCCGCTCCGTCCGAGGGACGCGGCCACATCCGAGGCGGTCACTGAGGCATTGGCCGACGCGGGCCCGGCGTGCGATGCGCTTGACAACCGCCGCTGCCTACTGCCCTATCCATCCAACTTCTTCACCCGCGCCGACCCTGCGACCGACACCGGACGGCGCGTCGACTTCGCCGCCGATTCGATGCCCGTCAACGCGTCTGGCACGGGTATCGACGCGACGGAGTGGAATCGCAACGACGGTTTCAGCCCGAACTCGACAATTCTCACGTCGACCCCCGGGCTCGATCCACTGGCCTCGAAGCTGCCGGGCTGGGCGAATCTGGAGGCCTCGCTCGGTGCCGACAGCCCGGTCGTGATGGTCGATATGACCACCGGTGCAAAGACTCCGTTGTGGGCTGAACTCGACGCCAAGGCTACGGGTGACGACCGATTGCTGGTGATTCACCCCGGCATCGCCCTGCCCGAAGGGCACCGGTTCGCGATTGCGCTGCGCAATCTAGCGACGACCGACGGATCGCCGATCGATGCCGGCTCGGTGTTCCGCCTCTATCGCGACCGGTTGACGATGGATGGCGCCACGACCGGCGCGGTCGAACGGATCGAAGCCAGACGCCCGGCGATGGAGGAAGTCTTCGCCGCACTGGCTGCCGTCGATGTCGGGCGCGGCGACCTGTATCTAGCGTGGGACTTCACCGTGATCAGCCAGCGGAACCTGAGCGAACGGATGCTGCACATCCGCGACCTCACGCTCGAGTTCTACGGCGACTCCACCCCGGAGTTCACCGTCACCTCGGTCACCGACGCTCCGGCCGACGCCGTCGACGACGGTGGGTTGATCGCCCGCCAAATCGTCGGCATCTACACGGTGCCAAACTTCCTCACCGGCGACGGTGGCCCGGGTCAGCGTTTCTACCTTCCACCCGCTGTCAAGGCCACGCCCGACTGGCTCCCCGAGCAGAACGGCATCGTCGAGGTGCCATTCGTCTGCAACGTTCCAGCGAGCGTTTTGCGCGCCGGCGACTACCCCGTCCACCTGGTGCAATACGGGCACGGTCTGCTCGGCTCGAACTTCGAGATCGACGCCGGCAACGTGCGGCGGATGGCCAACGAACACGACGTGATCTTCTGCGCCACCAAATGGGCCGGAATGAGCGAGGACGACATCGGCAACGCCGCGGCGACCCTCGGCGAGATGGGCAACTTCCCGACGATGGCCGACCGGTTACAACAAGGAGTGCTCAACCAGATCGCCCTCGGCCGACTGATGCGAACCGACAACGGCTTGATCGTCGACCGGGTGTTCAACGTGGTCAAGGGCCAGATCGACTTCAGTCATCTCGACTACGACGGCAACAGCCAGGGCGGAATCATGGGCTTGATGCTCGCCGCAGTCTCGCCCGACATCGAACGGGCTGTGCTTGGCGTCCCAGGGATGAACTACTCGCTTCTGCTACCCCGCTCCGTCGACTTCGACGACTACGAGGCAGTCTTCAAACCCGCCTACCCGAGCGACCTCGATCGCACACTGATCCTGTCGTTGATCCAGATGCTCTGGGACCGCGGCGAGGGTGGCGGGTACGTGCAGCACGTGACCTCCGATCCGTATGTGGGCACGAACGCCAAGACCGTGCTGTTCGATGTGGCGCTTGGTGATCACCAGGTCTCGCCGCTCTCGGCGCTGATCGCGGCGCGAACCACGGGGGCAGCGGCGCAATTGCCGCTGACGTCGCCGGGCCGTCTCCCATCGGACACCGTCGGGTGGGGACTTGACCCGCTGACCTACCCATCGGACGGTTCGGCGATCATCTTCTGGGATTCGGGGGCTGACCCCATGCCGATCGAGAACCTGCCGCCGCGATCGGGGGTCGACCCGCACGAAGATCCCCGGGCCGATGCCGACGTGCGCCGCCAGAAGGCCGCGTTCCTCTTCAAAGATCAACTGATCGACGTGTGCGGCGGCAGGCCGTGCACCGCCGACCGGAGCTAACTCGAGCCTGCTCGGAGTCAGCGTGCGTTGGTTGTCGCGGGCACCGGCGCGATGCGGGCTCCCCGCACCAGCACGACCGCCATCAGCGACAGGGCCGCCCCGACGAGGTATGGCCAGGGCACTCCCGCATGATCGAACAGCAGGCCGCCGGTGATCGGGCCGAGGATTCGCCCAAGTGAGCTCGCCGACTGCTGGAAGCCCATCGCCTCTCCCCGCCGAGTCCCTCCGGCGGCCTCGCCGACCAGGGCAAGCATCGACGGCCCCGAGACCCCGGAGCCTACCGACAGCAAGAACAGCGCCACGATGAACACCGGCCAGGTGGTTGCCGTTGAGAACAGCGCGAGACCGGCGGCGATCGTCAGCATGCCCCCGATGAGCAACTTCCAGCTGCCGAACTTGGCGGTCAGGGGGTGGATCAATGCGCCTTGCACGCCCACCAACACCAGGCCGATGCCGAGGAAGACGACCGAGGCCGAAGCCAAGGTGAGCCCGAACCGGCGGTCGCCGAACAGCGAGAAGGTCGCCTCGAACGCCGAGAACGCGGCGGTCGAGATGAGCCCGACGAGTGCGAACCTCACGAGCGCCGGAGTCTGGGCTCCACCCTTCGCCAGGCCAGCGGTCAACGCAGCAGCCGCAGCCCGCTCCGACTTGCCGTGGGTTTCGGGAAGGCGGCGGATGGCGACCAGGCCGTTGATCGCAGCAATCGCGGCGGCGAAAAAGAACGGCACCTTCGGCCCGCCGAGGGCGGCGAGCCCCCCGACAGCCGGGCCGACCACAAACCCCACCCCGAACGCCGCGCCGAGCAAGCCAAGGGCCCGGGGCCGGTCTTCGGGTGGCACGACATCGGTGACCGCACCCTGGGCGACCGAGACCGACGCGCCACTCGCCCCGTCGATGGCCCGGGCGAGGAACAGCATCCATAGCGACCCGGCGACGCCGCACAGAATGCTGCCGATCGCCGTGCCGAAGAGGGAGAAGATGATCACCGGCTTGCGGCCGATGCGGTCGGACACCCGGCCCATGATCGGGGCAAACACGAATTGGGCCGCCGAGAACGTCGCCCCCAACACACCGATCTTGGTGGGTGAAGCGTCGAACCGCTCGGCATACAGCGC
>JANNNL010000606.1:0-7344 GCA_031398525.1 Actinomycetes bacterium
ACGACGGCCGGTGCTGGCGGTGCAGGAATCGGGGCGGGCGGGGTGATCGCGGCTTCGTCGGTCTCGATGCGTAGGCCGTTCATCTCGGCGATCACGTCGTTGGCGGCGAGGCGGGCTCGGTCGAACGCACCGATGATCCGGTCGCGGCCCGTGGCGAGTTGCCGGAGGTGGTCCTTGGCGGCGTCACGGCGGCGAGCGACGTCGGCGACGACCTTCTCGCGATACTCACGGGATTCCTCGACCATGTGGCGGCCCTGTTGGCGGGACGATTCAAGCTCGGCCTCGCTGTCTCGGGCGGCCTGGTCGCGCACGCGGCTGGCTTCGAGTTCCGCCAGCTCACGAACCTTGGCGGCCTCTTCCTGAGCCTCTCGGACGAGTCGGGTTGACGACTCCTCCGCCTTCGCTCGAATCTGCGCCGCCGATTCGCGAGCCGTTGTCAGTACCCGGGCGGTTTCCTCGCCGAGCAGACTGGTGATCGTCTCCTCGTCGAGGGCGGTGATATCGATTGCCCGCGGGGCCCGGGCCGCAATGATCTCGCGCTCCAGAAACCGTTCGCGCTCCTGCGAGCGGGCGAGCTCGGCAGCGACCATGCGCAGGAAATCGCGGACTTCCGATGGGTCGAACCCCCGACGAGATGTGCCGAAGTGTGCCGCCGAAACCGCCGCAGGGGACGACGGATCTGGTTGGGAGAACGAGACGGCCATGTCCCAAGAGTACGTTCGCCCGGGCACTCGATTCGCGGAGGGTCGCTACGCGGTGTAACCCTCGCCCGGCGTGCCGATCTCAAGGGCGTTGCCGCCTTGGCCGGCGAGCACCTTGAGCGCCTCGTCGACCGTGGCAACCGGGAAGACTTTGTCGGCACCAAGGATGCGCCGGGCCCGATCGAGCTGAGTGGGGGTCTGGTCGGCTGGGACGATGAAGAAATCGGCCTCCGCATTGCGGACGGCCACCGCCTTTTGGTGCAGCCCGCCGATCGGCCCGACATTGCCGTCGACGTCGATGGTCCCGGTCACGGCCACTTTCTTGCCCCCGGTGAGTTCGCCGGGCGTCAGTTCGTCGAGCACGCTGAGGGTGAATGCAAGCCCCGCCGATGGGCCGCCGATCTGCTCGGTGGCGATGTCGACGGAAAACGGCAGTTCGACCTGGGTGGTGTCCCCGAGTTGAATCCCGAAGATCGCCCGGTTCGGGTCGTCTTCGCCGCCTCCGACCAGTTCGACCAACCCCGTTTCGGTTTGATCATCGGCGGCGGTAGCCCGGCGAACGGTGACCGACACCTTGTCGCCGGGCTTCTTGTCTTTCATCACGCGGTCGAGATCGTCGTAGTGCTCGATCTTCACGCCATCGACCGAAACGAACTGATCACCGGCGTCAAGGAAGGCATCGGCCGGGAACGAAATGGTGCAGCCCTGGTTGTCGGGGGCGACTTCCTTGCAATAGACGAACTCGATCACCACCGGACCGGGGAGCCGTTTCGTCGGGTAACCGAGCTTGGTGAGGGCGACGTATGGCGCGTCGTTTTTTGCGCTGCGCATGGCCCGTAGGTTGACCTGGCGATCTTGGTCGGGGGTCCGTTCGCCGAATCGTTCGACGTAGGTGTCCTCGCGCACGTCGGGGTCGAGCCAACCGATCACCGCCTGCACTCCGGTGAGGCGCGGCCCAGCGACGGTGACGAACAGGATTTCGCCCTTCGACTTGTACAAGGGAACCGCCGAAACCGCCAGGCGGTCGTTGACGCCGTCGGCTGAGCCCGGTGCTTCGGCGTAGCGGTCGACATAGAACATCGAACCGACCATGAAAACGGCACCGATGCCGAGGCCGGCGACGGCCAGCGGCACCCCCCACCACCGTCGGGAGCGGGGAGGGAGTTGGGGGGGCTCCCAGATCGCAGGCCCGGGGGCCGATACGCTCTCTGATTGCGTGTTGGCGATTGAGATGTCCACTTCGGCGCTCACTCTACGAGCTGCCCTCGTTGCCGCGGCCTCGGTCCTTCTGCTCGTGGTCGTGGGTCATTGGCGACCCGTTCGCCGCCATTGGTGGCGGTCTCGCCGCCGTCGGCCACCGGTTGTTGCCACGCAGGTCGTCCGACTTCCCATTGTCGACTATCGCCCCGCCCGCTGGTGGGAGCGGTTCGCAGCAGTCACAGGGCTGGGCGTCGTGTCCGCCGTTGTCGGGGCGATCGTCGCCACCCTCGTCGCGGCCTTCCTGATCTACGTGGTGACCACGCTCACGAGCCTGTTGCAATGAGCGAGCCGAGTCCCGGCGCCGAAGTGAGCCGCGTCGACGCTCGCCGTCGCGTGGCGATGGCGGGTCATCTCGACGATGCGGTGACGGCTCGCGACGGTCTGACCGATGTCGATCCGAAAGTGCGTTCGTCGGCCCTCGGTGCGCTCGCCCGCCTTGGGGTGCTCGACGCAGTGACGCTGACTGCGGCGTGCGCCGACGAGGCACCATCGGTTCGTCGTCGAGCCGCTCAGTTGACGGCCGGATTGGCCAGCGTGGACGTCGCGGGGCTGCTCGCCGATGCTGATCCGATGGTGGTCGAGATGGCTGCCTGGGCGTGCGGCGAGCGGGTTGATGTCGACCCAGGCGCCTTCGCTCGACTGTGCGAGCTGGCCTCAGGGCACGACGACGCCCTGGTCCGCGAAGCCGCAGTGGCCGCACTCGGGGCAATCGGCGATGAAGCTGCGCTCGACGTGGTGCTAGCTGCGACCCACGACAAACCCGCGGTCCGTCGTCGCGCGGTCATAGCCTTAGCGGCATTCGAGGGCGAGGCTGTTGATCAGGCGCTGCGCGACGCCCTCACCGATCGCGACTGGCAGGTACGTCAAGCCGCCGAGGAATTGTTGAGCATTACGGCCGACGATGACGACCAAGCAGGCGGCCTGGCAGCAAGCCCAGCAGACGACGATCAGGTGATGTCGTAGCGGTAGATGTTGGTCTCCCGCGGAAGGAAGCCAATGCGCTGATACAGCCGGTTGGCGGCTTCACGAGACGGGCGGGAGGTCAGGTCGATGGTCTTGGCGCCCTTACGCTCGGCGAGTTCGAGGGCGAAGCGATTGAGCTTGTCGCCCACCCCTTTGCCGCGGGCCGCGTCGTCGACGACCACGTCTTCGATCCACGAACGAACCCCCGTCGGGATACGGAAGGTGATCAAGGTCAAGCTGCCGAGGATTCCCGTCTCGTCGCGGGCGATGAGCACGTCGGCCGAATCCGAGTTGATCATCTCGGCCAACTCCTCGGCGGTCGGCGGCGGGGAGCTGCGCGACAGCTGGGGGATCAGGTGGGCGAAGGCGGCCACCAGGTCAGGAGTGACCTGTTCGGCGATCTCGATGACGACGCCAGTGCTTGTGGGGTCGGTGCTGATGGGGTCGGTGCTCACGGATTCAAGACCGTAGCGGGCCGTTCGGCTGAGTGCCCATCGCGCTCCGTCTCTCGGCGTAGGAAGCAGCGGCGTAGGAAGCAGCGGCGTAGGTTGCGCAGATGGACGCATCGCTCGCTGCCCGCACCCTTGGCTCCTTGCTTGAACCGGTGACCGGGCAGGTCTATTTCTCGCCTGAATGCCATGCCAACTACGTCGCTCTCGGGTTCGGCGCGAGCCCGGGGCAGGCCAACGGGGTGGCGCTGCCCGATGGCCCGGCCTACTTCACCAGCCGCGGATCGGTGATGGGCCAGGTCGCTGGTCACGTGGTCGCCGCGGCCTTTGGAGTGTTCAACCCGGACGTAGTCGTGCCGTGCGTCGCGATCGGGTGGAGCAAAACCGACGCGGCGACGATTTGCCAGGCTCGCGACGACGGAGCGATCGGCCAACTGCACCGGATTCTCGGCGAGTCGCCGGCCGGGGTCGACCGAGTGGTCGAGATTCTTCGCCAGACCGTCGAGGTGTTGCGGCCCGAAGGTCGGGCGTTGTTCGCCGGGTTGCGGTCGCAGGCGATCCCCGATTCATCGGTCGGGGCGATGTGGCGCCTCGGCGATATGTTGCGCGAGTTCCGGGGCGATTCCCACATCGCCGCCTGGGTATCGGCAGGTTGCGACGCCACCGAGATCGGCTTGCTCTCGGAGCTGTATTGGGGGCTCCCGATGCGGACGTACTCGCGGACTCGGGCCTGGACCAACGAGCAGTTCGACGCCGCCCACGATCGGTTGCGCAGCCGCGGCCTGGTCGACGAGGCCGCGTTCACCGACGCCGGGCGGGAGTTGCGCGAGCAGATCGAGGTGGACACCGACCGCCAGATGACCCCGGCGTTGGCGGCCCTTGGCGACGATCGCGACGAGCTGTTCGACCTGCTCAGGCCCATGGGCGAAGCGGTTCGGGCGGCGGGTGGCTACCTCCCGTCGGGCCCTCATGACCTGGCGAAATCAGCCGCGGGCGGCTGATCCGCCACGCTGAGACCCTGGCTGGCGGGCTCGGTTAACGTGCGGTCCATGATCACCTCATCGCTGCGCGTCAGCGCCCTCGACTTCTCGGCCGCCACCGGTTGGGATCCCAAACCGCAAGGCATGTGTCGCGGCGAGGTGTGTGTCCCTTCGCCGGGCGCGCTCATCGACGGCATGGTCGATGTCGAGCAGGCCGCCAAGTCGCTCGGCATGCCGCTCGTCCACGACGATCAGCACGGCGTCTGGGCCCTGGGGTCGGCGACCGCAACCGGCCGGGCGTTGTCGACGGCCGTGGCCGCGGATCCGACGCTGATCGACCGTGACGGCAACCCGTTCAAGCTGTCGGCGCTGCACGGCCGCAAGGTGCTGCTGGTCGCCTGGTCGACGTATTGAGGCTGTCGCACCAGCCTGCCCGGGTGGCAGGCACTGCACGCAGAACTCGAGTCTCAGGGCGTCACCGTCGTCACCGTGGCCCTCGATGTCGAACCAGCCCACACCTACCAGTGGATCGACGCCGCCGGCCCGACGCATCCGAGCCTGATCGACACTCGGCACGTGACGGGCGACCTGTTCGGATTCCTGAACATCCCGATGGCCATTTGGATCGATGAGCAGGGGGTGATCGTGCGGCCCGCCGAGGGTGCGTCGATCGAACGTAGCCCGATGCGCGACATCGAGATTCCCGAGGGTCTGCCCGAGCGGATGGACCGAATGTTCCGCGAGGTCAAGTCGATCCCCGACGACTCGGCCGCGTACCGCGCCGCGATTCTCGACTGGGTGACCAATGGAGCCGACAGCCGGTTCGCAATGAGCCCCGATGAGGTCGTCGCAGCATCGCAACCGCGAGGCGACGACGAGGCCCGCGCTGCGGCATGTTTCGAGCTTGGCGAGCACCTGCGGCGCACCGTTGGCGATGATGCCGCGGTGCCGTGGTGGCGCGAGGCCCACCGGCTCTTCCCGGCCAATTGGACGTACAAGCGCCAGGCATGGACGCTGGTCACCACCCCGGAGGGGGCCACGGAGAACGACCTGATGCAGGGCCCGAACGATGTGTACGAGGGCAATTGGCTCGATGACGTGGTCGCCGGTGGCGGGGGCGAGCACTATGTCGTGCGGCCCGCGCTCGATCCCACCGGGTAACCTCGCTGGTAATGGAACACGTCCGCTGGCATTCGCAGCCCACGCTGCGAAACCCGACGATGATTGCCGCGTTTACCGGCTGGAACGATGCAGCCGATGCCGCCTCCCGGGCGGTGCGAGCAATGATCGAAGGTTGGGGCGCGCAGCCGCTGGCGACCATCGACCCCGAGGAGTTCACCGATTTCGCCTCGACCCGACCGCACGTGCGGTTGTCGGATGGGTTGACCCGCGAGATCGTCTGGCCGCAGGTGTCGCTGTGGTGGGCATCGACCCCCGGCGGTGACGTGATCATGGTCCTCGGGCCCGAGCCGTCGATGCGCTGGCGCTTGTTCGTCGAACAGATCGTCGCCGTCGCCCAACGGTATGAATGCCCGCTTGTGGTGACCCTCGGTGCGTTGCTCGCCGACGTGCCCCATTCCCGGTCGGTGCAGGTCATGGGCACCGCCAGCGATAACACGATCGTCGAGCGGTTCAGTCTGGAACGGTCGCGCTACGAGGGGCCGACGGGAATCGTGGGGGTCCTTCAAGACAGCTGTGCTCGAGGCGGGCTGGGTTCGGCGTCGCTCTGGGCGGCGACCCCGGCTTACGCCGCTCAGGTCACCTCTCCGAAGGCCGCGTTGGCGCTGGTGCAGCGAGCTGCGGCGATGATTGGGATCCCGGCCCCGACCTCCGACCTGCTCAACGAGGTCGAGGAGTACGAATCGCAGGTCGACTCGTTGATCTCCGACGACGACGATCTGCCCGGGTACGTCCGCCGTCTCGAAGACATGGCCGATGATGACGACGATGACGATGTCGACGATGAGGCCAACGAAGAACTCGATCCCGAATCCGGTGGCGAGCAACTGATCGAGGAACTCGAACAGTTTCTCCGCGACCAAGGTTGAGTGGGGTTAGGCGCTCACGCGTGGTGCATATGACAACTCATCGCGCCTGGTCACGACGCATTGCGCGACCCATGTGTCGAAAAGTGATCCGAAATATTTCATTTTCATTACGAAACTGAGTATGGTTCAGGGTGTCAACGGGGACCCCAGCGTGGCGGTTGGGTCGTAGACGGGCACTGAGCCATAGGCGGCAGTTATGAAAATCACACAGCACTCTCTTCGTCGATTTGGCGCGCTCGCACTTGGGGCGGGCATGATCGCAGTCACCGTCATGGCCGGCGGTAAGGCGCAGGCCATTGCCACCACCGGAGCCATCGATCTGCGAATCTCGGCCGGAATCGATGACGCAGAACAACGCGGCAGAACTCGCATGTCGATGACGTCCACCGACCTGGAAATGTCGACCGACAGCTCGACGGTGCAGATCGTCGGGTTGCGCTACCCCGGAATCGCCGTCCCCGTCGGGGCAACGATTACCGAGGCCTGGCTCCAGTTCGTTGTCGACGAAACGTCGTCGAGCGCGAGCGCGTTGTCGATCTACGGCCATGCGGTCGACAACTCTGCGGCATTCAGTACGGCGCCCTCGGACCTGTCGCTCCGAGCATCGACGGCCGCTGCGGCGGCTTGGAGCCCACCGGCGTGGACGGCGATCGATGCCGCGGGAGCCGGGGAGCGGACATCGAGTCTGTTGTCTGTGATTCAAGAAATCGTGAGTCGACCCGGATGGGTACCAGGCAACGCGATCAGCCTGCTGGTCGCCGGGACGGGAACCCGCACCGCCCGGGCATACGAGTCCGACCCGACCAAGACGCCGCTGCTGCACGTCGCCTACACCACCAAGCCGGAGCCTCCCGCCCCGGTCCCGACCGTACCGGTGACGACGGTTCCGGTGACGACGGTTCCGGTGACGACGGTTCCGGTGACGACGGTTCCGGTGGCGACG
>JANNNL010000631.1:0-22457 GCA_031398525.1 Actinomycetes bacterium
GCCTCGGCGGCTGGCCGTATGGTGTCGACCACGCCGACCCGGGTACTCGATACCCGCCAGACCGTGACGGCGCGACCCGACCTGCTCCCGACGGGGTGGTTGAACCACCGCCCGGCCGCCGGCGAGATCGTGCCGGTCGAGTTCCGAGCATCGAGTGGGCTGCCCCCCGCTGGGGTCGCCGCGGTGGTCCTCAACGTCACGGCGACTGGGGCGACGGCCGGCGGCTTCGTCACTGCCTACCCATCGGGCACGCCCCTGCCCGATGCGTCGGTGCTCAACCTGACCGCTGGTGGCACGAGCGCCAATACGGTGATCGTCCCCCTCGGGGCCGACCGACGCATCAACCTGTACACCTACTCCAGCCTTCACCTACTGGTCGACCTCGCCGGGTACGTCACCGACGCAACGGCACCAATCAGCAGTGCCGGCCGGTTCGTGCCCGTCAGCCCGTCGCGAGTCTTCGACACCCGCCAGACCGGATCGCCCCTGGTTAGCGGGGCTGTTCAATTCGTTGACATCGGTGGCCGCGCCGGTATCCCTGCGGTGGGGGCCGCCGCGGTGTCATACAACGTCACGGCCACCGCCGCGACAGGGCCCGAGGGGTATGTGCAAATGTGGCCGAGCGGCTCGGGCACTGGTAGTGAGACGTCGAACGTGAACTGGACGACCGTTGGCCAAACCGTTGCCAGCGGCGGGATCGTCAAACTCGGAACCTCGGCCCGCGTCGATGCCCGCAGTTACCAGGGCACCCACCTGTTGCTCGACGTCAACGGCTACTTCACGAGTTGAGCCACTCGTCGATCAGCTTGCGGGCGATCGAGATACCGGGCGGAATCTCGGGCAGGTTGTCGCGGGTGTACCAGTTCGCGTCGACGATCTCGATGGGGTCGATGTTGATCTCGCCGCTCTCCCAGATCGCCTGGAATCCGAGCATCAAGGAGTGTGGGAAGGGCCACGGTTGGCTGCTGCGGTACTCCACCGAACCCAAGCGAACGCCGACCTCTTCGTACACCTCGCGCCGTACCGCATCTTCCAGGTTCTCGCCGGGTTCGACGAAACCGGCCAGGCACGAATAGGTCGGACCGCGGAACTGCACGCCCCGGGCCAGCAGCGCCTCGGCCCCATTGTTTCGGGTGACCAGGGTGATAATCGCCGGGGCCAGTCGAGGAAAGGCGAGCAACCGACACGACGGGCAGCGCATCGCCCGCTCATTGTCGGCCAACTCCGTCGGTGTGCCACAGCGACCGCAGAAGCGATGTGAACGCGCCCAATCGACCAGCTGCACCGCCCGCCCCGCAATCAGCCAATCGGTCTCCCCCGCCCGCCCGAAGTAGCTGTACAAGTCGAGCGCTGCGCCGTCGGACGGATCGACGCCATGGGGGACGTCAACCCCCCAACATGCAACATCGCCATGCATGCCGAGAAAGTGAACCGTCCACTCGGACTCGGCCGGTGCCGACTCGACCCACACCGACGAGCCGACCACGTGAAAGTACCGCGCCGCCGACGCGTCGTGATCGGAGGTGGGCTGCAACGACGGTACGAATCTCGACATCCCCCGATCGTAGGATCGCGCCATGAGCAACGTGGTCATCGTCGACGCCGTCCGTACCCCTATTGGTCGCCGCTGCGGCGGTTTGGCCAGTGTTCACCCCGCCGACCTGCTGGGCCGGGTCCAAAAGGCATTGATCGTGCGGACCGGCATCGACCCGGCCATCGTCGACCAAGTCGTCGGCGGGTGTGTCAGCCAGATCGGCGAGCAGAGCTTCAACGTCACCCGCACCGCCTGGCTCGCCGCCGGGTTGCCGATGAGCGCCGCCGCGACCACCGTCGACACCCAGTGCGGCTCGTCGCAGCAGGCCACCAATCTGGCCGCCAGCCTGGTCGGCTCGGGCGCGGTCGATGTCGCCATCGCTTGCGGGGTCGAAGTGATGAGTCGCGTCCCGATCGGCTCAAATGCCTCGAAGAAGCTTGGCTATGGCGTGCCGATCCCCAAGCCGTACTTCGCCCAATACGAAATGACGTCGCAGTTCGAGGGGGCCGAGCGCATTGCCGATAAGTGGGGTGTCACCCGCGAGGACACCGACCGTTTCGGCCTCTCCTCGCAAGAACGCGCCGCTCGGGCGTGGGCCGAAGATCGGTTCGCCGGGCAATGGGTGGCGATCGACGCCCCCGACCTCGACGAGGAGGGCAAGCCAACGGGTACCACCCACACGGTGGCCCGAGACGAGGGCATCCGAGAGTCGACCTACGAGAAGCTCGCCAGCCTCAAGCCGGTCGTCCGCGAGAACGGCGTGCACACGGCCGGCAATTCGTCCCAAATCTCCGACGGTGCAGCCGCAGTGTTGATGATGACCGCCGAGAAGGCGGCGGCACTTGGGTTGACGCCGCGGGCCCGCATCGTCGATACCTGCCTCGTGGGAGTCGATCCGGTGCTGATGCTCACCGGTCCGATCGATGCCACACAACGTCTTTTGCAGCGCAACGGGTTGTCGATCGACGACATCGATACCTTCGAGATCAACGAGGCTTTCGCCTCGGTCGTTCTCGCTTGGGCCAAGGAGGTTGGCGCCGATCTTGAACGCACGAACCCCAACGGCGGGGCAATTGCCCTCGGCCACCCGCTGGGCGCCACCGGTGCATTTCTGATGACCAAGGCGCTCTATGAGTTGGAGCGTACGGCGGGCCGCTACGGGATCGTGTCGATGTGCTGCGGTGGAGGACTCGGCACCGGCACGCTCCTTGAACGGATCTAGCCCATCTCACCCAAGCCAAGTCGGGCAAACCACGGCGTCGCGGTCAACAGATACGCCAATGGCGGGCGGATCACCCTGCAGGGAGTGAGCCACCCGCCATTGAGCGGGGATGCCGGAGGCGTCGCCGGTGCGTGCCGGCGGCCGGACTCAGACGGCGAGGGGGCGTCGGCGACGAACGGCGACAACGGCGGTCATGCCGGCAACCATCGTGGCGGCTCCGAGCTGCAGGGCGACGCCGGTGTTGCCACCGGTGGTCGGCAACGCGCCGGGACTGTTCGGCTTCACCTGAATGACCGGGTCAGTCACCTCGGGCGGAGGTGTACGATCAGCGGGCACTTGCTCGCTCGGAGTGAGCGTTGTGTCCGGCGGATACACGCTGGCAAATGCGTCAGATGCACCCAGCCCACCGATCGCCGCCAGAGTGAATGCCCCCACGAACCATGCCTTCTTCATTACAACTTCCTCCGCCTCGTAGCGCACTCATCCGTCACTGGGAGTGTACATTTGCCCGCCGAAACCGCCCATAGACTCTTCGGACTATGCGCAATCGGTGGCTAAGTCGCCCGTGAACCTCCTCTC
The DNA here is from genome assembly GCA_031398525.1 of Actinomycetes bacterium. Lineage (GTDB taxonomy): Bacteria > Actinomycetota > Acidimicrobiia > Acidimicrobiales > Ilumatobacteraceae > JANMJD01. The sequence continues at coordinate 3,336 of JANNNL010000631.1, forward strand.
GATGACGCGCAAGGTCACCCGCCCGGGCATCACGGGCATGGCACTACTCGCCGCAACCCTGGCCGTGCTCAGTCCCGGCTCGCCTACCGGACTTGCCGTCGTCGACGCCATCTTGCGGGCAGCGCTCGCTGGACTTGTTACGTGGACGGCGTCGACGGCCCCGGCGGCCGCAGTAGTTGGCGGAGTCGGGGTCCTCGGCGTTGCCGGACTCTCCAACCCCCTCCTCAGCTTTGCGCTCATCGCCGCGGCCGGGGCGCTTTCCATTGCCGAGCTTCGCAGACTCGACGCCCGTCCCTCCATCGCCGCTGCGGCCGGAGCAATCGGCGTACTCGGCGGGTTCCGACTCCCACGCGTGGTGATGTTCGCTGGCTCCGCACTCGTCGTCGGGCTCGTGTGCACTGCCCTTGTGTTCACCGGTCTCGCCCGTCAATCCCCCGAGGTTCGGCGGACCGCCCGCCGGGTGACCGTGATCATCGGGTCACTCGCTGGAGCATGTCTGGTCGCCAGCGGCGTCACATTCATTCTGGCGATCGGGCATTCCGGCAACGCCCAACGTCACCTGCGAGCAGCGCTCGATGCGACCAACAACGGTCGGCTCGACGAGGCCACCGAGAAGCTGGCCGGAGCGCAAGCCGAGGTCATGACCGCCCTCGCTGCGCTCACTGCGCCCTGGGGGTGGCCGGGGCGACTACTCCCGATCATCGCCCACCACCGTGCCGTCGCCATCGAACTCGCCACCGAGACACACGACACCGTGTCGACGGCGCTCGACGCGGCCCGCTCGGCCGATCTCGATCAATTGAAGGTGAAGGATGGTCGGGCCGATGTCGGCAAGATCGCCGCCTTGCACGACCCACTGGCCACCCTCGGCCAGTCGCTAGGAACGTTGCGTGAACAACTTGCCGCCGAACGCTCCGGTTGGATCGTCAGCCCACTCGGAGACCGGATTGACCGTGCCGATCAAGACTTGAAGCAGGCGCAACAGCAGCTCACCAACCTCACCGAGGCCGTTCGATTGGCCCCCGACCTGCTCGGCAGCACCGTCGACAGGCGGATGCTGATTGCCTTTCTGACGCCGTCAGAGGCTCGACCGCTCGGCGGCCATCTGGCCAACTACGGCGTGCTGACCATCTCGAACGGACATTTGGAGCTCTCGGATTTCGGACGCACCAGTGACCTCATCGAGCTGAGCACCGATCCGATCACTCGGGTGATCTCCGGACCACCGGCCTACCTCGATCGATATGCCGCGTTCGGGGCCGGAGGCGGCGGCATTCCTGCGGGACCTGACTGGTGGCTCAACGTCACCATCTCGCCCGACTTCCCCAGCGTCGCCCAGGTCATGGCCGAGATGTACACCAAGGCCACCGGGCACACCATCGACAACGTCTTGACCATCGACCCGAGCGGCTTAGCGGGCCTGCTGTCGATCACCGGACCGATCGACACCAAGGGCCTGCCTGAAGCGCTGACTGAGGACAACGTCGTGCAGCTATTGGAGCACGACCAATACGCCCTTTTCGGGCGGGAAGGTCGCGAGGAACGCGTCGAGTTTCTCGGCGAAGCCGGTCAGGCGACGTTCGATGCACTGATCAAGCGGCGGCGACTCGACCCGGTGGTGCTGGTCAAGCATCTTGCGCCGGCCGTTGCCGGGAATCATGTGATGTTGTGGTCGGCCCATCCTGCCGAACAGGCGCTGTTCCACGAGTTGCATGCCACGGGGGAGTTCGCCCGCGCCGACGAAGGAGCCGACGCTCTGGCCGTGACATCGCTCAACTCTGGGGCGAACAAAACCGACGCGTTCCTCACCCGCCAGGTGCGCTACGACGCCGTCGTCGACGATGCCACCGGCGCGATCACCGGCACGGTCACCGTCACCTTGTTCAATGACGCCCCCACCGACGGCCTGCCGTTCCATGTGATCGGCAACTCGGTCAACGAACCATTCGGGTCGAACCGCACGTACCTCACCCTGTACCGCGGGAGCGGTGAGGTGACATCGCTCGACGTCGATGGCAAACGCGTCAGCCCGGCGACTGGAAGCGAACTGGGCTGGGACTACGCCGAGTACCGCCACACAATCGCGCCCGGGGGAACGGCGATCTTCCGCTACCAGGTGACGGGCGAAGTGGATCCGACCGAGCAGTATCGATTGTGGGTCCGCGCCCAGCCGACGGCCAACCCCGAACGGCTCACCGTCTCGGTTCATCTCGCCTCGGGGGGTCTGCTTGCTTCGTTCGACGGCATCATCGACCACAGCATGATGATCTCCGGCACGGTCAAATCTGCCCCGACGATCGAAGCGATCGGCTCCGTTCCCGCTCCGGGCTAGTCCGATTCACCCGAATCACCAGGTCTCGGCGTCGGCCGCTGCGATCGAACCGGCATTCGCGCTCACTATCCCGCGGTCGGTGATCAGCGAGGTGATGAACCGAGCCGGGGTGACGTCGAATCCCCAATTGCGGGCCACGCTCGCAGCCGGGGCGATACGAGCCCCTCCGAACGTCAGCACCTCGTCCGGGGAGCGTTCCTCGATGGGGATGGATGCCCCGCCGGGCGCCTGCATGTCGATCGTTGACCACGGCGCGGCGATGTGGAAGGGCACCTCGTACACCGCGGCGGCGTAGGCCTTGAGCGACGTTCCGATCTTGTTGGCCGCGTCACCGTTGGACGCGACTCGGTCGGCGCCAACGATGACGAGATCGACCATTCCGTGGGCAAGCAGATGGCCGGCGGCGTTGTCGACCACGACCGTGTGATCAACTCCTGCCGTCCCGAGCTCCCAGGCCGTCAGTGCGGCTCCTTGATTGCGGGGCCGGGTCTCGCTCACCCACACATGCAGCGGGATGCCGGCCAGTCCGGCGACGTAGATCGGTGCGGTCGCAGTTCCCCACTCGACCGTCGCCAATCGACCGGCGTTGCAGTGGGTGAGAATCTGCACCGGTCGGCCGTGTTGTTCGTGAACGGCGCGGATCAGCGCGACCCCGTGGTCGCCGATCGCTCGACATGCCCTCACATCATCCTCGGCCATCTGGTCGGCGATCTCCCGTGCCCGGCCTGCCCGCCGGGCGGGATCGGTGGCCAGCAGCGCCGAGACCATGCGACGCAGCGCCCAACGTAGGTTGACTGCGGTGGGACGGGTCGCCGCAAGCTGCTCGACCGCTCTTGCCAGGGCGCCATCGGACGAATCGACGGAGGCCGCAATCGCCAGTCCATAGGCGGCGGCCACCCCGATCAGCGGCGCCCCGCGCACGGTCATGTCGGCTATCCCGACCGCAACGTCGTCGATGGTGCGCCAGTAGTCGACCACCAGGTCATGGGGCAGGCGGCGCTGGTCGATCACCGCAACCGCTTCACCGTCCCACCAGATCGTGCGCGTCGGAGTGCTTTCCACGGGCATTGACTGTAGAACGGTGGTTGTGCAACGACGGATCCCCGTGATCCTCGGCCTTCTCGGCCTCATCTCGTGCGGCAGCAACACCTCAACCGCTCCAGCCACCGCACCCGCTGCCCTCGAAGCCAACGCAACGATGGTGCGGACAGTCGACGGCGACACCATCGACGTCCTGATTGGCGACACCGCCGAACGTATCCGCCTGCTGGGAGTAGACACGCCCGAGTCGGTCAAGCGCGATTCTCCGGTCGAGTGCTTCGGCCAGGAGGCATCAAAGTTCGCGGCCGGTCTGCTTCCTGAAGGCACCGCGCTCCACCTCGAACGAGACGTCGAAGCCCGAGACGCGTATGGACGGCTGCTCGCCTACGTCTACCGCCTCCCCGACGCCATGTTCGTCAACCTCGAACTCATTCGCCAGGGGTACGCCCAGACCCTCACATTTCCCCCGAATGTCACCCATGCCGATGACTTCGTCGCGGCGGCCCGACAGGCCGAACGGGCGAACCTCGGTCTGTGGGGCGCATGCGGTGGATAGCGTGGATGACGTGCGCATGCTCAACGAGCGTTTGGGATACGGGCCCGATGCCAAGCTGGTGATTATCTCGTGCGATGACCTGGGTTCCTGTCACGCCGCGAACATCGGCGTGTACCAGGCCATCCGCGAGGGCGTCGCAACGTGCGCCTCACTGATGGTCCCCGCCCCCTGGGCTCGTCACGCCGGGGCGATGTACGACGGCGAAGACATCGGGGTGCATCTCACCCTCAACGCCGAACACGACCTGTATCGCTGGAGCCCAATCACCCACGCCCCGTCGCTGCTATCGGGCGAGGGCGGATTTCCCCGCACCATCGATGACCTGTGGGAACACGCCGATTCCGACGAGGTGTTCCGCGAATGTCGGGCGCAGATCGAACGCGCCGTGGCCTGGGGATTCGACGTCTCACATCTCGCGCCACATCTCGGTGCGATCACCCTGCGACCCGAATTCTTCGGGGTCTATCTTGATTTGGCCGTCGAGTTTCGCCTCCCGATCCGGCTGCCGTCGACCCTCACCGAGGAGATGGCGGGGTTTCCGTTCCGTCGGCTCGCCGCCGATGAAGGGGTGCTCTTTCCTGACCATTTCGACCACACCTGGCGAGCCGGCAGCCGAGACCGTGTGCACAGCGCCATCGCCGAGCTGGCACCCGGCGTCACCGAGATCCATGTGCAGCCGGCTATCGACACCGCCGAGGTGCGCGCGCTCAGCGATCAGGCCGACGGCTGGATCGACGACCTCGACCTGATGGTCAACGACCAAGTGCTCCGCCAGGCCCTCGCGGCCAGCGGCGCAGTGCTCATCGGCTATCGCGAGCTACGCGATGCCATGCGCAATTCGAGCTAGCGCAGCCGCGGCATCGCCCGACGACAACGCAACGAGCAGCGGGCCCGTCGGTCCGGTCGACTTCAACTTTCCCTGCATGAACGCAACCGTTGGATCGAGGGCCACATCGGCAACGCCGATCGTCACCACAACGTCGGCATCGTCGGGACCTTCAACCCGTTCGTCCTTCTTGGCAACGACGACGCGGTACTGGATCGCTGAACTCATGACGGCACCTCGCTGATGATTCCGACGAATAGATCTGATTCAACTTCGCCGGGGTTCGGGAGCCCGACCGTCGAGCGAGCCAGCACCCAGTCCTCCCAGGGGTAGACCTCGGCGAGTTCGTCGTCATCGAGACCGAACCACCATGCCTCGGCGGGGTCAACTTGGGTGGCGTGCGCCCGCAACGCGCCCGACCGTGCCCACAGATAGGCCCCGATGTCGAGGCGGGTGGTGATGCGGTGGTCATTGTCGGACCGGTTGAGCCAGTTCTCGTCGTAGGGGGAAGCACCTCGCAAGCGCAACATCGCCTCGTGGATCATGACCAGCCGCGACTTCGACCACAACGTGTAATAGAGCTTGGCCGGCTGCCACGGTTCGGAATCCGGGTACCAGGCGGGATCGCCGGCGCGGTCGAAGGCGACCACCGAGATCTCGTGCACCCGCACATGATCGGGATGGGGGTAACCGCTGTGGTCGTCGCCATAGGTGATGATCACCTGCGGACGCTCGGCGCGGATGATTGCCACCAATCGCCCGACGGCCTCGTCGATAGGGGCGGCATGAAACGAGTCGGGGTGGGCGTTGGCCGGCGAATCCTTCATCCCCGAATCGCGATATCCGAGCATGACCACTTCGTCAAAGCCGATGATCGCGGCAGAACGAGCTAACTCGTCGGGGCGGATCTCGGCCAGCAGCGCTCGCTCGTCATCGGCGTCGAGCCCGTGGAACGGCTGACCCGCCTCGCGCAATGCCGGATTCTGGAGATCTCCCTCCTCGCCGCCGGTACAGCACACCAGCACCGTTCGGACACCGCGCTCGTGATACATCGCGAGCGTTGGGGCACCCTTGGACGCCTCGTCGTCGGGATGGGCATGGACGGTCAACAAGCACAGCGGCACATCGTCAGGCGACATCGCCTGCGACGCTACCGGCCAACGCCTACGATGGGCTGCTCGTGACCAGCTCTCCCGCCGCCCACCGCCGACCGACAACTCGCCTGACAACAGCACTTGCGCTCGCGTTTGGCCTCGTCGCGGTCACCGCTTGCAATCAGCGGGACGGCCGGGAGATGCCTCCCGCCCGTCCCGACCAGACTGCATCGGTGTTGACCACGACCATTGCTCCGTCGACTACGGCCCGACTCGTCGAGCCAGACTCGCCCGAATTGTTGTCGACCCTGCCAGCCACTGGTTTCAACTTGCAGTTGCCGTGGATCGACGATGCCGACATTCCAGCCGACCATACGTGCAAGGGATCACCGACGCACGACGTCGCCCCCCGATTTACATGGACATCGGTGCCCGCCGGAACGGTGGAGCTCGCCATCGTGCTCACCGATCAGACCGCTGACGGGTACGTCCTGTGGGCGATGAGCGGCATTGACCCGAACCTTGGGGTCGTCGAGGCCGGAGTCGTGCCCGCCGGGGCGATTCGGGCCACTAATAGCACCGGTGCGCTTGGCTACAGCGGGCCGTGTCCGCCGTCGGGAACCCATGTCTATCTGGCCGAACTTTTCGCGATCGGCCAGCAACTCGAGCTGAGCGACGGTGCCCTCGCCGCCGATGCAATCACGGCGATCGAAACGGCGGCGATCGACTCAGCAACCGTCTCGGGCATCGTCGCCGCATGATGACACGGGCGGTAGGCGCACAGCCATGAGTTCAGCGGGCGGAATCGATACGGCGACCATCGGCATCGACGCCCTGCCGTTCCCCTGCGCGATCGTCGACTCGACCGCGGTCGTGATCCAGGCGAATCGACCGTGGATCGCCATGGCGCTCGGGGCCGGTGCCGGCCACGACGTCGTCGCGGTCACGGCGATCCATCCAACCGACGCGGGGCGGGTCGTATCGTTGCTCCAGCAGGCCCGCGACCACCGCTCGGCGGCACCGGAGCATCCGACGTCGATCGAGATCGATGTCCCCAACCTTGGCCTGGCGCGCTGGTCCCGATGGTACGCCGCACCGTTCGGCGACGACCTGGTCTTGGTCACCATCGTGCCGATCCGGTCCCCACCGACGCTCGCCAATGCCAACGACGCCCGAACGGTCCTCGAAGACGCGTACTCGTACATCTCCGAAGGCGTCGTCATCCTCGACAAAGACTTCCGCGTGATGTTGAGCACGGGATTCGCCAGCAACTTGATGGGTCGCCCGGGGTTCGCCAACGAGGGATTGTCGGCCGTCGAACAAATCCATCCGGGCGACCTCGACGTCGTTGGTCCGACGATGGAACGGCTGCTGTCTCGCCCCGGAGAGCAGGCAATCATCGATGTCCGCATCGCCAGCGAATCGGGTGGCTGGCGTTGGTTCGAGGCGATTGCCACCAATCTGCTTGATCACCCGGCCGTCGGCGGCATCCTTGTCTTATTGCGCGACATCGGAGCCCGCAAAGACGCGGAAACGTTCGCGTCGCGTCTGGTCCGGGTCTTCGACGAGAGCCCCGACCTGGTCATTTTGCTCGACCAAGCGACGCGCCCGATCTACCGGAACACGGCCCTACGGCGGTTGCTTGCCGCGCGTTTCCCCGACCTCGCCGATGCCCGCCGGGCCGAGCGTGCTCTCATTCGCGAGGTCGGCCGGCGACTCCCACGCGACGTCATCGCTGGACGGCAATCGACGTGGCAAGGGGAAATTGAAGTCGATCTCGACGATGGGTTGGCGTTGTCACTGGTCGTCGTGGTCACCCAGCAGGAAGAGAACTCTGCCCCGTTCATCGCCGGAATTGCCCGTGACATCACCGACCGCAAACAGTTGGAGGCCAAGCTGGCACACCAGGCCAGCCATGACTCGCTGACCGATCTACCCAACCGGGCGACATTCCTCGCCGGGTTGGCCGAGGCGCTCACCCACCAAGCGGTCGCCGACACCCACCTTGCCGTATTGTTCCTCGATCTCGACAACCTCAAAGACGTCAACGACTCCGTCGGCCACCACGTCGGTGACGCCTTGTTGATCGACGTCGCCAAGCGGTTACGAACAGCAATTCGACCATTCGACGTCGTGTCGCGGCTGGGTGGCGACGAGTTTGCCGTGCTCTGCCGATTCCTCCCCGATGAGGCAACGGCTCACGACGTTGCCGAACGGGTGCGCCGCGAGTTGACCGGGAGAATCCTCGTCGGGAGAACCGAAGTGTTCCTCAGCGCGTCGATCGGGATTGTCACCGCCGGCCCTCGGCGGGCCATCGTCGAGACCGCTGACGACGACGCGAGCGCGCTGCTGCGCGACGCCGACACCGCCATGTACCGGGCCAAGCATCTCGGACGGGCGAGGGTTGAAACCTTCACCGAAGACCTCCGTACCCGGGCGCAGGTTCGTCGTCAGTTGACCGCCGGACTTGAGCAAGCGCTGCTCAAGTCAGAGCTGTACATCGACTTCCAACCGATTATCTCGCTCGCCGACAACCGCATCGCCTCGGTCGAGGCACTCCTTCGGTGGCGTCACCCGAGCCTCGGTGAGCTCGCCCCCGCCTCGTTCATCGATCTGGCCGAGGAATCGGGGCTCATCGAACCGATCGGTCGGTGGGCAATGGCGACGGCGATCCGCGACATGGCGTCGATCTCGCATGTCGCCCCCGACCTCACGCTGCATGTCAACGTGTCGCCGCGCCAACTGGCGGCCGCCGACGACGATTTCGCAGGATTCGTCGCGGCGACGCTCGCCGAGTTCGCCTTTTCGCCCGAACGACTCACTATCGAGATCACCGAGTCAACCCTGCTCGACGACGCCGCCGAAGCGGCGATCCGACTCGATCAGGTCCGCAGTCTGGGGGTTCGCACGGCGATCGACGATTTCGGCACCGGCTACTCCTCATTGGCCTACCTGCGCAAGTTCGCGATGAACGAACTCAAGCTCGACGGTACCTTCGTGCAGGATCTCCATATCCAGCCCGACAGCCGCGCTGTGGTCAAGGCGGTCATCGACCTCGCTCATTCATTGCGTATGACGGTGACCGCCGAAGCCGTCAGTGAAATCGCCCAACTCGATGTGTTGCGCGAGCTTGGATGCGATCGGGTGCAGGGCTTCTTGCTCGGCACCCCGATGAGCCTCGACGAGTTGACGGCCGCGCTCGAGCGCTGAAACCCGACAATGAGCATCTCAACGAATCTCGCGCTGACGGTCGCTGTCTTGGGCTTCATGGCCATCCGGTTGGTGACGGCCGCCCGTCATGTCGCCAGCCGGGATGGGCGAACATTGATCGGCGAGATCGTTCGAGGGATTCGGTGGCGACACTGCTGGCCGATTCCACTGGTGGTCGCCGGAGTGTTGGGCGTGGCCGGGGCGCTGGTGCAAGTACCGGTTCTGAACTGGGGATGGTGGTCGGCGATCGGAGGATCGGGCAATCCGATCACGGGGTCGACCACCGAGACGGCCGGGACGATCTGGGAATGGCTGATCCCACTTGTCTTCTTGAGTCTTCTCCTTCCCGCCCTACCGCTGTTCGCTCACGCCGAAGAAAGGATGTTCCGCCAGGGTGCGCAGCAGTGGTCTCTGCGCCGCCGGGCGTGGATGATTGTGAAGTTCGGCCTGGCTCACGCGTTGATCGGCATTCCGATCGGCGTTGCCCTGGCCCTCAGCGTCGGCGGGGCCTACTTCATGGTCGTCTACCTGCGCAGTTATCGAGCGACATCCAACCAACGAGTGTCGACACTGGAGTCAACCCGGGCGCACACGGCATACAACGGCGCCATCTTGAGCCTGGTGTTGATTGTCGTCGTGATCGACGCATTGGCCTGAGCTCCGCGACGTCAACGCCCGATTGCGGGGCGATAGCGTCACATCAAACATGAGCTCGCTTCCTCCGCCCCCAGCGCTGCATTGCGTCCGCCATCCCGACCGCGAGACCGGTCGATTGTGTACCCGCTGTGGTCGTCCGGCATGTGGCCAATGCCTGACCCAGGTGACCATCGGTTCGCATTGCCCAGACTGCGTGAAGGCCGCCATTCCTCCGACTGCGGTGCGCGTCCGCGACTGGAATGCCCGCCAGACGTTTCCGGTGACCAAAGCGTTCATGCTCGCCAACCTGATCGTGTTCGTCTACCTGGTTGCTCGCGACGGCAACGCTGTGAGCGGGTCAGGCGTGACGCAGGGAACGTTCGACCTCGGTCTGGCTCGGGCATTCATTGCCGATGGTCAGTGGTATCGCCTGGTCACGAGTGGATTCATCCACTTTGGACTGATTCATCTGGCGTTCAACGGTCTGGCGCTGTGGAATGTCGGCCAGATGCTCGAATCCGCCGTCGGATCGGCCAAATTCGCCCTGCTGTACATCGCTTCGCTGCTCGCCGGGTCAGCAGGAGTATTGCTGCTCGAGACACAGCCTCGGGTCGCAGGCGGTGCTTCAGGAGCCGTGTTTGGGCTCTTCGGGGCAACGGTTGTGGTCCTCAAGCGGCAGGGGATCAACCCGTTCCAAACCTCGATCGGCACCGTGTTGATCATCAACCTGGTGCTCACCTTCACCATCCCCGGCATCTCGATCGGCGGTCACCTTGGAGGAATGGTCGGTGGAGCACTGTGTGGGCTGGTACTCGGTGGGGGCCGCTATCGACAGCCGCCGGCATGGGTGCAGTGGGCCGTTCCCATCGGCGTAGCTCTGGCCTCCGTGGTCATCGGCGTAGTCGTCTCGGGCTGACATCCGTCGATCGATCGGTCCGCTCGACCGGCGGTTCAGTTCGCCGAGCGGGATCGTCGAGCATGTCGAGGCGGCCGATGCGCGAGTAACGCACGATCAACTCCGTTGCCGACGGCGGGCTACCGGCGCGGACTTCAAGCATCCCCACGAGCGATTCACGACGGCTGAACGCCCCATAGATCGTCGGCAGGTACGAGATCATCAGCGACACCAGTCCCAGCCCGACCCCAGCCTCGACGAACGCCACGAGGACCCGCCCGATTCCCTCCGGTCGCACAAAGCCAAGGGTCAGCAGCGAGGACCCGCTGGTCACCAAGGCTTCGCTCCACGGTTGTATGCCGCTGGCCCAGAAGATGCCACTGAAGCCAAGGATCGTGCAGGCCACCCAGACCCCGGGAAGGAGTAACAGGCCGACCGGCGCGTACATCGCCATCACCCGGTCGCGCCAGGCAAAGGTGTGTTTGGGTGACGCCAGCGGATCGAAGACGAGCCGACGCAGCCCGATGAACAGCCAGCGGGTCAGGAATGCCGACTCGGCGCGGGGCAGCACGACGGTCTTGATCGCACCGACCGCCGTCCAGATGACAAGGGCGAACCCCGCAACTCCGGCGACCAGGCGCACAACATACATAGGCCAGCAGTCTGGCCGCGTTCGAGCTTGGTCACCGAAACTCTGACACAGGCCTTGCGTATCGTCGTTTGTACACGGCTTCCCCGCCCGCATCACTACACCCATGCCCGGGAGGCCCCTCCATGTCCAAACGCACGTCCAGTTCCACTCCGTTGCTCCGTGGCCCCTTCGGGGAGACCTTCGATGTCCTCGAAATGGCGTCGTGGATGGTCGACCCCAACGAGACCAGCATCGTTGCCCTGATCTTCGACGACACCCGACTACCCCAACACGCCGTCGTGATCAACGACACACCATCGCCTGACGCGGTCCACGACGTCGCCGACGTCGTGGAGCGATCACTGATCCGCCGCCCCGACCTCGGCGCCCTGGTCATCATCTCGGTACGACCTGGTCAGCCGTGTGAGCCGCTCGATTTCGACCGGCTGCTCGACCTCACCGCCCGATTCGATGACGTCGGCGTCGAGTTGATCGACTGGTACATCTGGTCGGGGGCGACCCGCACCTCAATGCGCGGCGCCGCCGGCTTACCTACTCGCTGGTGAACCGCGCACTCGCAACGGGCGGCAACCTGTCAGGAGTTGGTTCGCGCCCGCCGCTGTTCGGGGCTCAGGCGCAGTCCGGCGGCCCGCAGTCGACGGACCAGCTCTCGTGATTCCACGACCACGGCCCCCGCCGCAATCGCGGCGGGGCGCCAGTCTTCGGGCACGTCGTAGTGGTCGCCCTGGAAGCCCCGCCGAGGAATACCGATCGCATCGGCCAACTCGTGGAGTTCGTCGAGATTGTCGTCACTGACCATGTGACACCACTTGCGATCGCGATACGGCCAGCGAGCCTCGTCGATCAGCACAGTCATCCATGCCATCGTCGCATGCGGCAAGCAACGCGTAGGGTACGGCAATGGCCGCATCCGCTGCACCATCGCGATTACGAGCGCATTGGTCGGCGATTGTTCCTCGAAGCTCATCCGCCACCGCCTGCTTCGATGGGCTGCTCGCCCGGTATTGCGAGCCGCATCGGCGATATCACGGCGTTGCTCATCTCGACCGGGTGGTCAGCGATGTCGCCGAACTGCTCAGCAACATCGTCGTGCTCGAGCGACGGTCCAGACCCTGGTGGGGATGTGCTGCTCGATGCCGATCTCGCCGTTCTGGGTGCGCAACCCAACGTGTATCAGGCCTACGTGTCGGGGGTTCGCGTCGAGTATTCCCACGTCGGTGACACCGATTGGCGGGTCGGTCGCGCTCAAGTGCTACGGCGCTTCATCGACCAGCCGCGGATCTATCGCACGTTGGCGATGTCGGTCCACGAGCGGCGGGCCCGCTCGAACCTGCAGGCCGAGTTGGCGGCGTTGACCGGAGACGCGCGTGCCGATTAGTGGCAGGCGCAGCTGCCGCAACCGCCGCCGGACGGCATCGCCGGAGCCGGGGTCGATGCGCCTTTGGTTGTGCTCCCACCCGTGGAAGCGAACACCGACAGCAGACGCACCGAGTTGATGTGACCGTCGGGGCACGCGGCTGGATCGTTTGACTCGGCCATCGATCGCCGAGCCTCGAAGGCGGTCTCACAGGTCCGGCAGCGATATTCGTAGAGCGGCACGTGGCGAGTGTAGACCGATCGCGGGTGCTGCTCCCCTGGCGTGACGGTATGGCGTGACGGACCGACGGTTGGCGACTGGGCCGTTGGTTCGTGATTGACTGGATGACGTGTCACAGGTGATCACAGCCCCGCAGGAGACCCGCCCCGAACTCGACGAAATTCCCGAGACGTCCGAGCCGCTCTCGGCTCACATCGTCAAGGTCGATCCGGGCGAGTCGGCGATGGCCAAGGTGATGGAGGCCCGCATCTACGGCACGCCGATCGAAGCGCTGTGCGGGCATGTCTGGGTGCCGTCACGCGATCCCAAGCAACTGCCGATGTGCCAGGCCTGCAAGCAGATCTACGACATGTACCGCGGCTTCAACGACGGGCTCAACGAGAACCCATCGGACTGAATCCCCGCGCCATCGACTGCGCCCGTCGTCTACGGTCGAAGCCCATGCCGACCCTCGCCACTCTCGCCGCGTTTGCCGCAGCCTCGCTCGCCATCATGGTGATTCCCGGCCCAGCGGTGCTCTACATCATCAACCGCAGCTTGGCCGACGGTCGCCGAGTCGGGATGGCATCGGTTGTCGGCATCGAACTCGGTAGCTTCGTCCACGCCCTGGCGGCCGCCCTCGGGCTCTCGGCGATCATTGCGACCTCGGCCGTGGCCTTCAGCGCAGTGAAATGGCTCGGTGCCGGCTATCTGATCTTCACCGGCATCCGCACGTTGGCCACTCGGCCGGCAACGCTCGACATCGACCGGCCGACCGTCAGCCCTCGTCGCGCGTTTCGCCAGGGGGTGACGATCAACATCTTGAACCCGAAGGTGGCGTTGTTTTTCCTGTCGTTTCTGCCCCAGTTCATTCATCCCGATCGAGGCCAGGCCGGCACTCAGGCGCTGATCCTGGGCGTGGTATTCGTTGCCGTCGGATTCCTCACCGACGGTGCCTACGCCTTCGGTGCGAGCGGACTCCGCAACCTTCTGCTGCGAGGACGATCGTTGCCCTTCGTGCAGCGCTATGTCGCCGGCACGGTATTCATTGGCCTTGGGGTGGTTGCTGCGACCACCGGTCAAGCCCGGGCGTCGGCATGACGAGCGCAGCGAGTGCCAACCGACCGAGCGCCAGCGAACCGGGTGGCGATGGGGTCCGGGGGCACAGCCCCCGTGCAGGAGACAGCGAGTCGTTCGACCATCTCAACCTGCGGCCGGCGGTACGCGCCCTGATGGTCGACCCCGACGACCGGGTGCTGCTCGTTCGATTCGAGTTCAACGATGTCGGCACCGTCTGGGCCACCCCCGGCGGTGGTATCGAACCCGGCGAGGAGACGCTCGAAGCCTTACGGCGCGAGCTCGCCGAGGAAGTCGGCCTGTACGACCCCGAAGTCGGTCCCTGCGTCTGGATTCGCACCCACACCGACGCGATGGGCTCGTGGGACGGCCAACGCGATGAGGTCTACCTGGTCCGTTGCGAGGCGATGGTCCCGAACCCGTTGATGACCTGGGAACAGCTGCGGGCCGAAGGCCTGCACGAACTGCGCTGGTGGACTCTCGATGAGTTGGCGATGTCGTCCACCACATTGTTCGCCCCGCGAGAACTGGTCAGCGTCGTGACCTCGATCATCCGCACCGGCCCGCCCAACGCCCCTCACATCCTGCGCCACCCACCCGGGTGACGCGCCCGGCCGCGAGGGCGCGCGGTCACCACTCACCGGAAGTCGCGGCTGGCCGTCGTTGCCGGGACGGGCATGAGTTCGAGGGACTCGGCAACGATGTTGATCACGCCCTCAGAGCGCTCCAGGCGACCGCGAATCAGGAGGGCCGGGGCTTCCCGGGCGATGCGGCGGTGACGGGCCCAGCAGCCCTTCGAGACGATCACGTTGATCAGCCCGGTCTCGTCCTCCAGGTTGAGGAAGGTGATCCCCTGGGCGGTCATCGGCCGCTGACGATGAGTCACCACTCCGCCGACGACCACCCGGGTGCCCGGTTCGCACGACCACAACCCAACCGAGGTGACCACGCCCAGTTCATCGAGCCGGGCCCGCACGAACTGCGTCGGATGGCCGTCGGGAGCCACCCCGGTCGCCCACAGGTCGGCCACGGCCTCGTCGGTGCGTGACATACCGGGCAACGCCGGAGCCTCCCAACCCGTCGCCAACCCCGCCAATTGCTCGGAGCGCGACTGGATCACCGCTCCCACCGCCCACAGCGCCTCGCGCCGATCAAACCCGAAACAGTCGAAGGCCCCCGCCGTCGCCAGCGCTTCGAGATGCTTGAGCTCCAACATGCCGATGCGCCGCACGAGGTCTTCCAGGTCGGTGTACGGCCGACCGGCCTCGATCGCGGCGGCCAATTCGGCACCCAACCCGCGCACCGAGCCGATACCGAGCCGCACGGCCAGCCCTCCGGTCGAAGTCGAACATGGTTCGAGGGTCGCTGCTGCCCGCGAGACGTTGAGGTCGGGGGTGTGGGTGAGCACCCCATGGCGGCGGGCGTCGTTGACCAGCGAATGCGGCGACCAGAACCCCATCGGCTGGGCGTTGAGCAACGCGGCGCAAAACGCGGCGGGCTCGTACAGCTTGATCCACGACGAGGCGTAAACCAGGTAGGCAAACGACACCGAGTGCGATTCCGGAAAGCCATAGTTAGCGAACGCCGCCATCTTCTCGAACAGCTCGTCGGCGACCGTCCCGGTGATTCCGTTGCCGGCCATCCCCTCGTAGAGGCGTTCCTTGAGCCGTTCCATCCGTTGCCGGGACCGTTTGGAGCCCATCGCCTGGCGCAACTCGTCGGACTCGGCCGGCGAGAACCCGGCGACGTCGATGGCCATCTGCATCAACTGCTCCTGAAAGAGCGGCACGCCCAGCGTCTTGTGCAACGACTTCTCCAGCAGCGGATGCAGATAGGTGACCGGTTCCTGCCCATTGCGCCGCCGGATGTAAGGGTGCACAGACCCCCCTTGGATCGGGCCGGGGCGGATCAGGGCGATCTCGATGACGAGGTCGTAGAAGGTGCGCGGGCGTAGTCGGGGCAGCGTGGCCATCTGAGCCCGCGACTCGATCTGGAACACTCCGACGGTATCGGCCTCGCACAGCATGTCGTACACCGCCGAGTCATCGGCTTTGAGCTCGGCGAGGTCGACGCGGTGACCGCGGAACTCCTCAATCAACTCGACCGCGTACCGCAGGGCCGAGAGCATGCCCAATCCGAGCAGATCGAACTTGACGAGGCCGGTGGCCGCGCAATCGTCCTTGTCCCATTGCAACACGCTGCGCCGGTCCATCCGCGCCCATTCCACGGGGCACACCTCGATCACGGGACGGTCGCAGATGACCATCCCGCCGGAGTGAATGCCCAGGTGGCGGGGATAATCCTCGATCGCTGCGGCCATCGTGAGCACCGAGTCGGGAATGTCATGATCGGCCTGGTTGGTCATCGTCGCCACTGTGCCCCACATATCCATCTGTTTCGACCAGGCGTCCTGTTGCCCGGGGGCGAACCCCAACGCCCGGGCCATGTCGCGCACGCTCGATCGCGCTCGGTAGGTGACAACGTTGGCGACCTGAGCCGCGTGATGACGCCCGTAGCGCTCGTAGACATGTTGAATCACCTCTTCACGTCGGTCGGACTCGATGTCGATATCGATGTCGGGCGGGCCATCGCGTTCGGGCGACAGGAACCGTTCGAACAACAGACCCAGATGCACCGCGTCGGCCTTGGTGATGCCGAGCGCGTAACAGACCGCCGAGTTCGCGGCGCTGCCCCGGCCCTGGCAGAAGATGTTCGCCTCATTGCAGAATTCGACGATCTCCCAAACCACCAGGAAATAGCCGGGAAATCCGAGTTGCTCGATGATGCCCAGCTCGCGGTCGATCACCGACCAGGCATCGGGGCGGGCGGCCCGGGTGCCATAACACCGCAAGGCCCGCCCGGTGACCAATTGGCGCAGATAGCCCATCTCATCGAGCCCGTCGGGGCAAGGGAACGGGGGCAACCGAGGGGCGATCAGCGACAGGTCGAAGGCCAGCGATCGGCCGAGTTCGGCTGCTGCGGCAACCGCTCCCGGGTAGCGAGCAAAGCGGCGGGCCTGCTCGGCCCCGCTACGCAGATGGGCCGACGAGGCCGCCGGCAGCCATGGGTCGATCTCGTCGAGGCTGCGCCGCGACCGCACTGCGGCCATCGCCGTGGCCAGCCGCCGATCGGCCGGGGTGGCGTAGTGGACGTTGTTCGAGGCCACCACCAACACGTGCTCGCCGGCGGCCAGTTCGGCCAGGGCATCGTTGCGGTGGGAGTCGAGCGGGTCGCCGTGATCCCACAACTCCACCGCCACCCGGTCCCGCCCGAAGGCGTCGATCAATCGCCTGAGCTCCGCACGAGCGGCGGCCGGGCCATCAAGTAGCAGCGCGGCCGGGACGGTGCCCTTGCGACAACCGGTGAGCACCCACCACCGGCCGTCGGACACCGACGCCAGATCGGCAATCCCGAAACGGGGAACCCCCTTCTCCCCCGCCAGATGGCCAAGCGACAACGCCCGCGACAGCCGGGCGTACCCGTCGGGACCGTCGGCGAGTACTACCAGGTGCGAACCCGGCGGATCGGGCTGCGGAATCGGCGCGGAGCGCCGTTGAGCAACCTGCGCCACCGTGTCGGCCTCGCAGCGGAACAGGCGCTCCACGGGCGTCGAAGACGCCCCCGGTCCACCACCCAAGCCACCACCACCCAAGCCGAGCGTCAATTCGGCCCCAAAGACCGTCGGGAGTCCAACCGCGCGGGCGGCCTCGGCAAAGCGGACGACGCCGTAGAACCCGTCGTGGTCGGTCAGCGCCAGGGCCTGTAACCCGAGGCGAGCAGCTTCTTCGGCCAAGGCCTCCGGGTGCGATGCCCCATCGAGGAATGAAAAATTCGAATGGCAATGCAACTCGGCGTATGGCACCACCGTGGGTGCCCTTGGTCGCGCCGTGTCCATATCGTCGGGCGGCTCATAGGCCTGCCGTTTGCGCCCCCAGGCCGGACCATCGCCACCGGCGTTCCAACTGGGACTGCCAGGCGCTCGGCCATCGGCGCCCCGGCCCGAGAGCCGCTGTTCAAGTTCCTTCCATGGCATCGACGGATTGTTGAAGCCCATCCCCCCAAGAT
The DNA here is from genome assembly GCA_031398525.1 of Actinomycetes bacterium. Taxonomy (GTDB): domain Bacteria; phylum Actinomycetota; class Acidimicrobiia; order Acidimicrobiales; family Ilumatobacteraceae; genus JANMJD01. The sequence goes on from JANNNL010000631.1 coordinate 21,296, forward strand.
ACGAACATATGTACGTTTCCACAAGTCGCTCGGCCCATAGTCAAAGATCACTGACTCAAACGCCATCGCTGGCTGCCTATCACGCCGGGACCGACGCGACGCCGCCGAGGGGACGCCACTCATAGCGCACATCGGGTCGACGTTCCTCGTTGCCCGCGCCGTCGGTGAACTCGACGGCAACGAACCCGTGGCGCTCGTAGAACCCCCTCGCCCGGGCGTTGGCCTGAAACGTCCACAGTTGCGCTCCGCCGGGGAGCAACCCACACGCATGACGCAGCAGTCGGGACCCCACCCCGTGGCCAGTCCAGGGAGGATCGACGTACAAATGCTCGATCCATCCGTCGCCGGCGACCATCATCGCAATCGGAAGCCCCGAGATCGTCGCCACCCAGGTTGAGCCACGCGGGACCACCACATCAGGAATCCACGCCCGCACCTCGTCGTCGTCATGGGGCCACACAAACGGCGGCATCACCAGTTGTCGCGATCGACAGAAGATCTCGGCAAGATGCCGGGCGTCGCGGGAGGTCGCCGGGCGGATCTCAACGTCAACGTCAGCCGGGTGCAGCGACCGCAGGATGCCCGAAAGCCCACCATCAGACATGGCGATCGCTTCGGCCCACGAGAACCACCGAACATCGGGGCTTTCCCCGGCCGGAGGGCGGGGATCTTCGTCGTCAGCGACCAACAGGTACCGCACGTCTAGATGGGTGTGTCCGCGCGGCCCGGGATGAACGTCGACATGGATGATCGCGGGCTCTGCCCCGGCGTGGACCACCGTCAGACCCGTCTCCTCCAGGGTCTCGCGTACCGCGGCGTCGGCAGGCAATTCACCTGAGTCGATGTGTCCGCCCGGCTGTAGCCAGATGCCAAGCCGCTTGTGACGGTGAAGCACCACGCCTCGCAGGCCAACGACGACCGCCGACGCAGTGACATGGGTGGCATCCGACTCCTCGTCGAACGGATGGTCAAGTTGATCGAACTCGGCGAGAAACCGCGTCAACGAGGCCACTTCGCGCTGATCCACCCCCGTTCGGGCCGCAATCTGACGTCGAAGCTGGTCGCGAGGCCGGGTTTCCACCATTGGTCAGTCCTTTCGCTCCGACCCTCGCACCTCAACCGACCACGTTCTTATTGACGTCTTCTGGACGTTTTCGCACCG
>JANNNL010000636.1:0-2557 GCA_031398525.1 Actinomycetes bacterium
GCGACGGCATCGGTGACGGTTGGCGCACGTCGGCGGCCTGGTGCGGGGTGCTTGCGTTGGTGGCGTTGACCAGCGGATTGTCGCGCCGAGTGTCGGTTGAGTCGGCGAAACAACAGCAACTCGCTATCGACCGAGTGTCGAGTCTCGCCGAGGCGAATGGCCTGCTGTACGAGCTTCACAAGGTCGCCCAAAAGATGCCGGCCTCGCTCGATCTTGACGACGTACTCGACTCCAGTCTGAAGCAATTGCGTGAAATGATCGACGCCGACACGATCACCGTGCTGCTCTATTCCGAGCCCGACCAGATGTGGGAACCTGTTCGGGCGATCGGCTACAAGACCGATAATGTCTATACTCCCGACACGCTTCCACCGCCACTCTCGCTCGCCATCGAAGACCCCGGCTCGTCGATATGGCTCGAAGACCTCGTCAGCCAGGGCCCGGGAGTCGCCCAGGGAATGCGGTGCGGGCTGTACGCGTCGTTGTGGACTCGCGGTTCGCTGATCGGAGTCGTCGCCCTCGAATGCCGCAGGCCCGGCCGTTTGAACGAGACCCACAAAGTGTTGTTGAACGGAATCACCGAACCCTTCGGTATCGCCATCGACAACGCCCGCCTCTTTCGTCGACTGCGATCGATCGGTGCCGACGAGGAACGGGCGCGTATCGCTCGTGAACTGCATGATCGCGTCGGGAACGCACTGGCTATGGTCGGCTTCGAGGTCGACCGGGTCAGCACCGCGGCAACCCGAGGTCAGCCGGTGGTCGACGATCTGCACGGTCTGCGTGAGCAGATCAAAGGCGTGGTCGGCGATGTTCGCGAAACCCTGTACGACCTGCGCACCGACGTCTCCGACGATCGTGACATCGGGTCGACGCTCGAAGGCTTCCTGGTCCGGGTCCGCACCCGCAGCCCAAGCATTCAGGTCGATTACGTCAACAACTCGACGAATCGCTTGCCGATTTTGCAGGAACGTGAGATCTGGCAGATTGCCCGAGAGTCGATCACCAACGCCGAGCGGCACGCCGAGGCGAGTCGACTGCTCGTCGAGTGGCATTGCAGCGCGGCCGGCGCCGAGCTGGCCATTCGTGACAACGGCAAAGGTTTCAAGAAAGGCGCCGGACGCCAGGATTCGTATGGATTGGTCGGGATGAGAGAGCGGGCGGCCTCCATGGGCGCCCTCTTCGATCTCAAGTCCGAACCCGGGGCGGGTACAGCGGTTATCGTTCGTTTAATTAACGTAGACAGAGGAGAAGAATCGTGAGCCTGCGCTTAATGTTGGTCGACGACCACCGCATGCTTCGGGAAGGGCTCAGGCGGGCGCTCGAGGCCGAAGGATTCATGATCGTGGGCGAAGCCAACGATGGACACGAGGCCTTGCGCATGGCCCTCGATCGGAAACCCGACGTGATCTTGATGGATGTCTCGATGCCCGATATCGATGGCATCGAAGCAACCCGCAACATCATGCAGGCCGATGGTCGTCAACGAATCGTGATGTTGACGATGCACATGGACCGCGATGTGATCGACCGTGCGATCAAGGCTGGTGCCGTCGGTTACCTGACGAAGGACTGCTCGATCGCCGAGGTCTCCGATGCCGTGCGCATGGCCGCCAACGGCGACCTGGCCTTGTCCCCCAAGCTGGCCGAGTTGATGCTCACCGAGGCCCGTAAGGATCACGGCGAAGAGCGGCTCATCACCCGGCGCGAGGAGGAAGTGCTCCAACTCATCGCTGACGGCCTCTCCACTCCCGAGGTGGCATCGAAGCTGTACATCAGCCAGAAGACCGTCAAGAACCACCTGGCTTCGATCTACGAGAAGCTCAACGCACGCGACCGCACCCAGGCTGTGCTCCTCGCGGTCCGCATGGGAATTGTCAAACTCACCTGACGCCTGCGCGACATCGCAGCCGATCACCGTCGACCGCCATCGACGCGAACATTGGAGTGCTGTAGCGCATACAGCGCCACTGCACTCCAATTTGGCGTTTTGGGGCGGTCGTGCGGCATGAGCGGGTGGACGGCAGGGTCTGGCCTTCAGCGGCACGAACGACAAAAGGGGAGAGCCCCGGGCGATTCGCCCGGGGCTCTTTCAGCTACTCAGTGATTGAAGCTCAGGCTTCGGGGACTTCCTCGGCTGCGGGAGCCTCGGCGGCGGCAACGGGAGCCTCAGCGGCCGGAGCGGCCACGGGAGCCTCGCCGTCGGGCGAGATCGGCCGCTCGCCGTCTATACCGGCCTCTTCGAGCTCACGGTAGTACTCGGCCCAGGCAGCTTCGCGGTCGGCGTCGTCGGTGGCGCCGATCCAGTTGCCCTCGGCGTCGTAGTTGTGCGAACCGAATGCCTCGCGATACTCCTCGGCCAGCTCGCCACCTTCGGCGGCTTGCTTGATCGAGAGGCTGATACGACGACGGCCGAGGTCGAGATCGATGATCTTGACCCACAACTCCTCCGACGGGGTGACGACCTGCTCCGGCGCATCGACGTGGTGGGCCGACATTTCCGAGATATGGACGAGACCCTCGATACCTTCGCCCACCTGGACGAACGCGCCGAACG
>JANNNL010000251.1:0-16717 GCA_031398525.1 Actinomycetes bacterium
CGGAGCTCGACGGCCACCTCGTACGGTGGCGGACCGTGAGCGAGAGCATCGACTACTTCTCGAAGGGAAACCGGCTGCGAGGGGTGGCGACCAAGCTGGCGCTGCGGGCGCGGCGGGCGATGTATGCGCGGTTCACGGCGGCCGTCCCGACCACCGCGAGCTCCAAGATCATCGACATCGGCGTGACCCCCGACCGCGAACTGGCCGACTCCAACTTCTTCGAGGCGCTGTATCCACATGCGGGGCAGATCACGGCGACCAGCATCGAGGACGCTGCCTTCCTCGAGGAGCAGTACCCGGGGCTGACGTTCGTGCGCACCGATGGGACCACCCTGCCGTTCGAAGATCGGGCCTTCGACGTGGCTTTTTCCTCGGCGGTGTTGGAGCATGTCGGCGATCGCGACGCGCAACGTCAGTTCATCGCCGAGATGTGCCGCGTCGCCGATCGGTTCTTCCTGACGACCCCAAATCGGTGGTTCCCGGTCGAGTTGCACACGTTCCTGCCGCTGCTCCACTGGCTCCCGCAACGGCATCACCAGGCGATACTCCGCAAGCTGGGTAAGCCGTTCTGGGCGTCCACCAACAACCTCAATCTGGTCTCGGCCAAAGAACTCGTGGCGTTGTTTCCGCCCGGTTCGCAGGTGAACCTGATCCGCCACCGAACAGCCGGATGGTGCTCCAACCTGGTGGTCCACGGTCGGTCGCCGGCGCATCGGGAAGACTCGTCGCATGCCGGTCGACCTTTCGCTGGAGCAACTGCAGTCATACGCTCCCGACACCACCATCTACGAGAAGGCGCCGACGCCCGACTGGCTCGACGAACTCGATCTGCGGCCCGCGCCTGCGAATCTCAAGATGGGGACGCATTCGATCGAGACAGACGAGTATCTCATCCTCGACGGATTCCGTGCCAGTGAACTGGCGCTGAAGAACCGCCTGTTCGATGAGCAGCACGACAACACCTTCGCTGCGTTGCCCACCGCCGACGATGCGTCGGAGGAGGTGTTTGAGCTGGTCAACCGTTGGCTCGCCGCGCATCACCTACCGATCGCCGACAGGCCGGACGGGATGCATCCGTTGGAGGCCGCCGGTCGCGCCGTGCAGGAGGACCTGTGTGTGATGGTGCCCCGCGACGGCGATTGGTACCTCGACGCCGGAGCGTTGTGCTTCCCGACGTTCTGGGCGTTGGCCGACAAGATCGGCAAACCGACCCGCTTCGTCCACGAATACGTTGCTCACTACGCCGAGGAGCTGTCCGACAAGGTCGACCGGTTCTTCGACCACCTCAAGCCCGGCCGAGCGGTGCGGCGCCGCAACCTCTCGATCAAGCCGTACGCGTTGCTGTACCTGCCGGTCAATCGGGCGATCCAGCCCGTCGGTAGTCTCGACACGGCCGAGGACGGCTCGCCGTGGTGGCTGCGATCCGAGCGGCAAACGCTCCAGCGCTTGCCTGAGTCGGGGGCGATCCTATTCACCATCCGCCTGCAGACGGCCCCGGCCAAGGTGTTCCTCGACCGGCCCGATCGAGCCCGCGACCTTGCCGCGATGTACCACTCGTGGGGTGACGACCTGTGGCAGTACAAGGTCGCGGCCAACGACCTCAACCGCACCTTTATCCCCTGGTTGGAACGTATTTCCGCCGACTGAACTCGGTTTGCCGGAACCCCGGTCGGTTCCGGGGCCCGGTGGGCCGCATACCATTCGGAGATGATCTCTGCCACGGGAATGTCTCGCGACGAAGTGCTCGGTCACCTCGACACCATGCGCGCAAAAGACGTTCGCTGGAAGGAGGGCCGGGCGTTCACGTTGACCTACTTCGCCGGCGACGACGTCCACGACCTCGCCGAGCACGTGTTCGGTCAGTGGATGACCGACAACGCACTGAACACCGACGCATTTCCGAGCCTGCGTCGCATCCAGGCCGACGTCGTCGACATCGTCAACGACTGGTTGGAAGGCGGCACCGACGGGTCCGGGTTCATGACCACTGGTGGCACCGAATCGATCCTCATGGCGGTCAAGGCCGCTCGTGAGCGCGGCAAGGCCGAGTGCGGCATCACCCAGCCGAACGTGGTGCTGCCCACGTCAGCCCACGCCGCGTTCGAGAAGGGCTGCTACTACTTCGGGTTGGAGAGTCGGCGCGTGCCGGTCGGGCCCGATTGGAAGGCCGACCCGGACGCAATGGCCGAGCGGGTCGACGACAACACCGTGCTCGTGGTCGGGTCCGCACCGCAGTACCCGCAGGGTGTGATCGACCCCATTCCGGCCATCGCCGCCCTCGCTGCGGCCCGCAACATCAACTGTCACGTCGACGCCTGTATGGGCGGCGTCACCCTCACCCACCTGGCCAAACTCGGCTACGACATTCCACCCTGGAACTTCTCGGTCGATGGCGTCACTTCGATCTCGGTCGATCTGCACAAGTTCGGCTATACCGCCAAAGGCGCCTCGGTGATCCTCCATCGCAACAAGCACCTGCGTCGCTATCAAACCTTCGTCACCCAGAACTGGCTGGGCGGCGTCTACGGCTCGTCGGGCGTCCTGGGCACCAAGAGCGGCTCGTCGATGGCCGCGGCGTGGGCCGTGATGAACTACCTCGGCACCGACGGCTACCTCCGCCTCACCGCCGCGGCCCGCACGGCGTGCGAATCGCTCGCGGCGGGGATTCGTGTCAATCCCGCGTTACAGCTGCGGGCCGAACCCGAGGCCACGTTGCTTGCCTTCGGAGCGGCCGACCCCGAAGCGCTCAACATCTTCGCCGTTGCCGATGCGCTCTGGGCCCGGGGCTGGTATGTCGATCGCCAGGGCCCGCCCGACTCGCTGCACTGCACCGTCAACAACGTGCACTCCGGAGTTATCGACGACTTCCTCGCCGCGCTTCGAGAGTCGATCGACGAGGTCGCCGCCACCGCATCCACGGGAGACAAAGGCGCCTACGGCACGGTCGAATAGGCATTTGGGATTGGCACACCCGGTTGAAACAGCCTACAATTGTGGGCATGTCAACGACGTCCCTGGCTGATGCAAAGAACCGGCTGAGCGAGATCGTGCAATCGGCGATGACCACCCATGAGCGGGTGACGATCACGAAGAACGGGCGACCGGCCGTTGTGCTGATCTCTGTGGAGGACCTGGAAGGGCTCGAGGAGACCCTGGCGATTCTGTCCGATCCTGAATTAATGCAGGCAATACGCGATGGCGAGGCGGCGCTCGATGCCGGTCGCTACGTCGGTGAGGCCGAGCTTCGTGCCGACCTCGCCCATCGACGAGCAGCCGGGTGAATTACGAGGTTCGTGTCTCGTCGCTGGCGCAACGCGATCTGAACCGCCTGCCCGAGTCGGTCGTCGCCGCTGCGCTGGAGTTCATGTTCGGTCCCCTGGCTGACAACCCGCAACGAGTCGGCAAGCCCCTCACGAACGAACTTGCTGGACGATGGAGTGCCCGGCGCGGACTGTACCGAATCGTCTACCGGGTAGACGACGCCCACACCGTAGTCGAGGTCATCCGAATCGCCCATCGCCGAGACGCCTACCGACAGTGAGTCCGCGCAAGCGACCGACGATCCGACCTGGTACCCACGGGCGAGGAGATCGTCGATCGGCAAGATGGACAGCCTCCCAATCGTCACCCACGAAAGGCACGGCGGCTGGAACTACACCCTGGTGCCGGCCACAACGGCACCTGATGCTGAGACAGTCTGGTCGCGACCCGTACCTCGAACGTCACAGCATCGAGCGCGGTCAGTTCAGTCATCCGTGTTGCCTATGCGATCCAGCCGCCCGCTCGCAACTTGTCGATGGAATCGGCCGGTCCGACTCGATCGACTGTCGGCGAGCGCGGTGTGATAGTCCGAGGCGATGAGATTTGGGATCTTCCTGCCGCCGATGCACAAGACGGGGACAAACCCCACGTTGTCGTTACACCGCGACCTCGACTTGGTCACCCACCTCGACCAGCTTGGCTTCCACGAGGCGTGGATCGGCGAGCACCACTCCGCCGGGGTCGAGCTGATCGCCTCACCCGAAGTGTTTATCGCCGCTGCGGCCGAGCGGACCAAGCACATCAAGCTGGGTACGGGCGTCAACTCGCTCCCCTACCACCACCCGCTGATTCTCGCCGACCGGATCGTGATGCTCGACCATCTCACCCGCGGTCGGGCGATGTTCGGGGCCGGCCCGGGCCAGCTGACCAGCGACGCGGCGATGATGGGCATCGCCCCCAACGACCAGCGCCCCCGCATGGGCGAGGCGTTCGATGTGATCATGCGGCTGTTCCGCGGCGAGACCGTCACCACGCGCACCGATTGGTTCACATGCCAGGACGCGGTGTTGCAGATGAAGCCCTATTCCGACTTCGATATCGTCGTTGCGTCGTCGATGTCGCCGGCCGGTTCGAAGCTCGCCGGCCGCTACGGCACCGGCCTGATCACCATCGCCGCCACCGAGCCCATGGCCTTCCAGGTGCTCGACTACAACTACAACGTGTGGCAGGAAGAGGCCCAGCTCAACGGCCACGTCGCCGACCGAGACAAGTGGCGTCTGATGGGTCCGATGCACATTGCCGAGACCTACGAACAGGCCAAGAAGAACTGCGAATACGGCCTGCAATGGGTGTTCAACTACCTGTCGCACATCATCCCGACCGGTGACCCGTCGCAGCCACCCCCTCCCGCCGACTACAGCGATTTCATCGACTACGCGAACGAGACCGGCCGCATGGTCATCGGCACCCCTGAAATGGCCATCGCCCAGATCAAGCGCCTGCAAGACAAGACCGGCGGATTCGGTTGCTACATGCAACTCGGGGCCGACATCGCCGATTGGCACCAGACGCTGCGCAGCTACGAGCTCTTCGCCGAGCAGGTCATGCCCCATATCGATGGGCAGGCCGCGACTCCGCAGGCCAGCTATGACCATGTCTGTGGCCAAGGGTCGAAATGGGTTGACGCCACGCTTGGGGCCCAACTCACCGAGATCGGTAGCTACGAGGCCGAGCGCGCCGCCCGCTCCGCCACCTGACCGCGCCACCACGTGGGTACCGGCGACCTGGTCGTTGTTGCGCTCGTCGTCGGGGTCGGGGCATGCGTTCAGTTCCTCACCGGGTTCGGGTTCTCGCTCACGGCCGTTCCATTGCTGGCGCTGGCGATCGATGTGCGTACCGCCTCGATGCTTGCCGCGGTCTTGGCCATGTTCACGTCGACGGCCCAGGCATGGCTCGGGCGCGAGCTGATCGATTGGTCGGCGGTGAAGCGCATCGCCGGCTGGGGCATGCTCGGCACCCCAGTGGGCCTGTGGCTGTTCAGCCGGGGCAGCGAGCGAGGGCTACGGCTGTTCCTCGGCATCTCGACGCTGATCTTGGTCGCCCTCCTGATCCGCGGCATCGACCTGTCACGCGTGAGCGGACGGGCCGATGCGATCGCCGGCATCGCCGCGGGCGTACTCACCACATCGATCAACACGAACGGCCCGCCGATGGTGTTCGTCCTGCAAACCCGTCGGCTGACCCCTCAGGCCTTTCGGGCGACGATCACAGCCACCTTCGTGGTGCTCGGCGTCGTGGGGATTGCCCAGCGGGTCTACGTCGGCGGAATGACTGACAAGGTGTGGCGCGCCATGACCGTCGCTCCCCCGTCGATGTTGCTCGGCGGACTGATCGGCTTCCGCCTGCGACCAACGGTCGACGGTGCCCGGTTCAATCGAGTTGTTCAAGCGCTGCTGGTCGTCGCCGGGGTCTCGGCGATCGCCTCGGCGTTGTGACGCTCCGAGATGGCTTTCTGGTCTGAATCTATCATTTCTCAACGTTCTCACGGATTGCGCTTGCCTAGCGCGCTATGTGGTTTATTCTGCAGGCTGACTCCCGCAGCCAAGTTGGGAGCACCACCGTAGGAGCAGGCAATGGACGAGGACGACGAGTTGGTCGCAATTCCAACGGGGCAAACCTTCCGGCTGACCCGCCGGGGCTATGACCCGGCCGAGGTCCAGTCGTTCGCCTATGCAGTGGCCGACGAACTTACCGAGCTGCGCGAACGCAACAACGCGCTCGCCGAGCAGCTTGCCGAGCGCGAGGCTCGTCATGCCGCGAACACCACGCGCAACGCCCCGATCAACGAGGCCTCCGTCGCCAGCTTTCTGGGCGACGAGTCGCTGCGAATCATGAACTCGGTTCGCATCTCGTCGGAAGAGACCCGAGAGCGTGCACAAAACGCTGCACAAGCGATGCTCCAGGAGGCGGAGGAAAACTCCGCCGTCACCCGTCATCAGGTCGAGGAGTTTGCGGTGCGCGTCCGCCGGGAAGCCGAGGAAGCATCGCGACGGTCACGGCTCGAAAGCGACGACTACGTCGACCTCGTGCGCACCGAGGCTGACGCCCGAGCCGCAGCGATTCGCTCCGACGCCGACTCGTACGTTGAACAGATCTTCGAGGCCTGCGAGCGCGACAACGAGCGGCTCGGGACCAACGCTCGCGGCAAGGCCGACTCGTTGATCGTCGATACCCGCAATGAAAGCGCCGACCTGATCGCCCAGCTCAACGACCGCCGCCGCAAGGCGGCCGAAGACGTCGAGCAGCTCCTGTCGCACCGCCGGGTCGTACTCGATTCGCTTGACCGGCTCCGGCAACACACCGCCGAAGCAGCCGCGGAGATCGGCGACGAAGATTCGATTTCCGTGCTCAGCAGTGATCGCCGGTAAAATCGCATGCGTCAGGCATCGGCCTTGTACGGGCCCGGTCAGCAGTAGCGACGGACCGTCGGGTACGGGTTGACCGCGGCTCCGCCGTGCGGATGAATCTCGAGATGCAGGTGATTCGCCGAAGTTGCACCTGTCTTGCCGACGTAGCCGATCACATCACGGGCGCTGACCGTGCGGTCGCCACCCTCCCAACTCGAGAGGTGGGCGTAGTAGTAGCGGGTGCCGTCTACTCCGTTCAACGAGGCGACGTTGCCGCCGAGGGGGTCGGTTTTCATCCGCACGAACCCGGCGACGACGGCGACCAACGGGGTCCCCGAGGCCGCCATCATGTCGACGCCCTTGTGATGCCGACCGTTGGGCCGCGGTGACGCCCAGGTGTCGCCGAACGCCGTTGCTCCGTCAACCGGGCACACCCATCCCGGCGGCGGGATCGGGGCATCCGACGGCTGGCCGCCCCCGGGAACCTGAATGATGGTGACACGTGATCGACGGGCGGCCTCCTCGGCCGCCAGCGCCAACGCGGCCTGCGCCTTGCGGCGTTTCGCCTCTTCCTCGGCGCGCCGTTTGGCCACCAGAGCTTCGTAGGCCCGCTTGATCTCCTGGTCCTTCAGGCGCACCCGCAACGCTTCGAGCTGCACCAACTCCGCTTCGAGCTCGGTTCGGGCCGCAGCCAGATCGGCCGCGAGTTGGGTGTTCTCGGCCGCCAGATTCCCAAGATATTGACGTTTGACATCAAGGTCGTGGCGAGCTGCATCGAGCGTGTCGATGTCGACCTCGCCGGCGTCGACAGCGAGTCGGCGGAAGATCTCAGCCTCGATTCGGGTATTCGGATCGTCGAGCAGCCCGGTAATCGCCCCGACCGTTCCATTCATGAACTGATCGAGAGCCACGCTGGTGAGCGTCGCGTCCATCGCATCAACCTCCGCCGTCAACTCGGCGATCGCTGACTCGGTGGAGGTCGTCTCGGCGGCCAGCATCGCGGTGCGGTCCTCCGACTCGGTGATCCGCTGGGCGACCTTGTCGGCCTTGCTCTGCAGACGAACAATCTCTTCGGCGACCTGGGCCGAGGTGGGGCCGGCAAGGGCCGATTGGGGCGCCGCCACCGCCGCGACCAACGAAAGCATCGCGACCGCGCAAGCGGCCCGGGCCGTCCGGTTGAAACGGTTGAGGCGGAACCCGTTCATGGCACGCTCACTCTAGCGATCTTCGCGCGTGGTGTGGTGGATATCGGGCCGTTCTGCCACGTATAGCGATGAACCATGAGCGTCCCACTATGCACAAGATCGCATGGACCGCTCAGGTAACCTGACGGTGCCGTACATACCCGTTCGGGAGAGCCCTCAGCATGAGTTGACGAGGGCGCCGAAGGAGCAACCTCCCCGGAATCTCTCAGGCCAATGGACCGAATGGGTTGGCAACGCTGGAAAGCGGGTGGGCAACCACCCCGCCGACGGGGAAAGCCTGCTCGCAGGTGAAGCTCTCAGGCCCGAATGACAGCGGGGGAACCAACAACGCAGGCCGCCGGTTCACCCGGGAGGCCGGAAAGGTTCACCCCATGCCGCAGGATTTTGCCGACCTCACCGACGATGGCCGGTTTGCCGAACGCCACATCGGGCCCGACTCCACCCAACGAGCGAAGATGCTTGCTGAACTCGGCTACACCACGATTGACGAACTGATCGATGACGTCGTCCCCGCATCGATTCGAGGCCGGGCGCCCCTCGACGTACCGGCCCCACTCGGCGAGCAGGCGATGCTGCAGCGCCTGCGGTCGATCGCCTCGCTCAATCAGACGCCGGTCAGTCTGATCGGCATGGGGTATTCGGGCACCATCACTCCCCCGGTCATCCTGCGCAACGTGATGGAGAATCCGGCGTGGTACACCGCCTACACCCCGTATCAGCCCGAGATCAGCCAAGGTCGGCTTGAGGCCCTCCTCAACTTCCAGACGATGGTTGCCGATCTCACCGGGATGGATCTGGCCAACGCCTCGCTCCTCGATGAAGCGACCGCCGCCGCCGAAGCAATGACCATGGCCCGCCGGCTCGGTGGCCACCCCGGGAAGGCATTCTTTGTGCATCACGACGTCCACCCGCAGATGCGGGCAGTGATGGCGACCCGGGCCGAACCGATGGGGATCGAGTTGATCGTCGGTGACATCGACAAGTGGGACGCCACCGGGTGCTTCGGTGCGCTGTTCCCTCAACCAGGTTCGAGCGGGACGGTGTACAGCTGGACGGCGACGATCGACGAGGTGCACCGGGCGGGAGCAATCGCCGTTGTTGCGGCCGATCTGTTGGCGTGCGTGCTTCTTACATCGCCAGGCGAAATGGGAGCCGACATCGTCATCGGCTCGGCGCAGCGCTTCGGAGTTCCACTCGGCTTCGGCGGACCCCACGCAGCCTTCATTGCCTGCCGGGAGAATCATGCCCGGTCGCTTCCGGGTCGGCTCGTGGGCGTCTCCACCGATACGCGCGGCCGCGGCGCCCTGCGCCTCGCGCTGCAGACCCGCGAGCAGCACATCCGCCGGGAGAAGGCCACCTCGAATATCTGTACGGCCCAGGTACTGCTGGCCAACATCGCCGGGATGTACGCCGTCTACCACGGCCCCAGTGGCCTGCGTCGAATTGCCGAGCGGGCGCACTATCTGGCGTCGACACTCGTCGGAGCGGCGCGACGCGGTGGAGTGGCCGTCGTCAATGACACCTGGTTTGACACGGTCCAACTGCGGGTGCCGGGGGCAGCCGCCGACGTGGTCGCTACGGCGGCCGAGCGCGGCATCAATCTTCGGTTCGTCGATGCCGACACGGTTGGCGTGTCGTTCGACGAGACCTCGACGCCGCACACCGTTGCGACCGTCGCCGCGTGCCTCGGGCTGTCCGACGCCCCGGGCGACGAGCCGGCGATGCTACGACCCGACGGCATTCCGGCCTCGTTGCGCCGAGGCGACGAGATTCTTGCTCACGACGTGTTCCATCGGTACCACACCGAGCACGACATGCTTCGGTACCTGCGCAAACTTGCCGATCGCGACCTTGCTCTCGATCGCACGATGATCCCCCTCGGTTCGTGCACGATGAAGCTCAATGCCACCGCCGAGATGATCCCGGTCACTTGGCCCGAGTTCGCCAACGTTCACCCATTTGCCCCCGCCGACCAGGTCGCGGGGTACCGCCAGTTGATCGACGAACTCGAAGCAATGCTGGCCGCGATCACCGGCTACGACGCGGTGTCGCTGCAGCCCAACGCTGGCAGCCAAGGTGAACTCGCCGGTTTGCTCGCCGTGCGGGCATATCACCGCAGCCGGGGCGATTCCCAGCGCACGGTCTGCCTCATTCCGTCGTCAGCCCACGGCACCAATGCGGCCAGTGCGGTCATGGCCGGAATGTCGGTCGTCGTGGTCGCCTGTGACGAAGCGGGGAACGTGTCGCTCGCTGACCTACAGTCCAAGGTCACCGCCGCCGGCGACCGGCTCGCCGCGGCCATGGTCACCTATCCATCGACCCACGGAGTGTTCGAAGAGGGCATCGGCGAGATCTGTGCCATCGTCCACGACGGCGGCGGACAGGTCTACGTCGATGGGGCCAACCTCAACGCGCTGGTCGGTCTGGCGCAGCCCGGCCGGTTCGGGGCCGATGTGAGCCATCTCAACCTCCACAAGACGTTCTGCATCCCTCATGGGGGCGGCGGGCCGGGGGTGGGGCCCGTGGCCGTCCGCGCTCATCTCGCCCCGTTCCTGCCCGGTCACCCGCTTGCCACGCCCGGCTCACAGGCCGTCGGGCCGCTGAGTGCGGCGCCGTTCGGTTCGGCATCGATCCTGCCGATCAGCTGGGCCTACATCACGATGATGGGTCCCGACGGGCTGACCGATGCCACCAAGCACGCCATCCTCGCCGCCAACTATGTCGCCCACCGGCTCGCCGAGGCATTTCCGACGCTCTACACCGGAGTACGCGGGCGGGTCGCCCATGAGTGTATTCTCGATCTCCGCCCGATCACCAAAGCCACTGGCGTCACGGTCGATGACGTGGCCAAACGATTGATCGACTACGGGTTCCATGCTCCGACGATGAGTTTCCCGGTCGCAGGGACGCTGATGGTCGAGCCGACCGAAAGCGAATCGCTCGATGAGATCGACCGGTTCTGCGAGGCCATGTTGTCGATTCGCACCGAGATCGACCAGGTATCGGCCGGCGCGTGGCCGGTTGATCAATCGCCGCTCCGCCATGCACCACATACCGCCCAAGACCTCCTCGGCGACTGGGATCGGCCGTACTCCCGTGAGTTCGGGGCGTATCCGGTCGCGAGCCTGCGCTCCGACAAATACTTCCCGCCGGTCTCGCGCATCGATTCCGTTTTCGGTGACCGTAACCTCGTGTGTTCCTGCCCGCCGCCCGAAGCGTTTGTCGACTGAGCATGGAGCGGGTTGAGACGCACTACGGTTTGATCCATGGCTGACACCAATCCGAACATCGGCGACCTGCTCAACTTCTTCGGAGGGGCCAATCCCGTCGCCGGTATCGGCAAGACCATCGATCAGTTCCGCACCGGAGTGAGCAACTTCCTCAAGGCGGTCGAAACGTTCAACACCACGATGGACGCCATGCAGGGGGTTGCCCAGCGCGTGCAGGGGCTGATCGACGACGTCGAGACCCCGCTGCGGGCCGCGATGCCCCAGGTCACCAGCGTCGTGAATTCGGCCCAGCAGTTGATCGACCAGATCTCCGAACCGATGAAGGCAATCGTCCCGCAGATCGAGAGCGCGGTGAACAGCGCAGTCGGCATGGTCGAGGCAATGTCCGAACCGATGAAGTCCGTGATTCCGCAGGTGACCGCGGCCGTCGCCACCGCCCAGCATCTCGTCGATCAGATCTCCGACCCGATTCAACGCGTCGCTCCGGGACTGGCGCAACTGGCCGACACACTCGGCTCCCCGTCGCTCACCGGCATGCCCGAACAATTGGGTGACTTTCTTGACGCGCTCGGCGACTTGGGCAAGAGACTCCGGCCGCTGACGCAGTTGGCCGAGACCGCCGGTGGATTGTTCGGGCTGCGCGGGCTCAGTGCGTTGGCGGGGAACAGCAAGGCCGGCGTTCAGGCGATGGTCGCCGATCCGACTCCGCCCCCGCCCGCTCCGGCGTCACCACCCAAAGCCGCCAAACGGGCCAAAGTCGCGACAGCCCAGCCGTTTGCGGCTACCAAGCCGGCCGCGAAGTCGGCCGCCAAAGCCACGCCGACCGTCGCCGCGATCGGTCGAAAGGTCGGCACGGCAAAGTCCACGCCCACCCCGAAATCGACATCGAAAGCCGCGGCATCGAAGGCCGCGACACCGAAAGCCGCGACCTCAAAAGCCGCGGCATCGAAGGCCCCTGCACCGAAGAAGGCAGCCGCCAAGAAATCGACGCCGAAGTAGTCCGACAGCCGAAGCAACCGGCGCCAAAACCTGCGGGCGTCAGCCGCGACGAACGAAGGGCGTGGAAACGACGCGCCCAGCAATGAAGCTGCCGCGAACGTCGACCTCGATGTTCGTGCCTTCGTCGATTTCAGGTGGAAGGAATGCCAAGGCGATGCCGTGTTCGAGGACCGGGGAGAAGTTGCCGCTGGTCACCACACCAATCGGTACCCCGTCGAGGAGGACCGTCGAGCCATCCCGCGGTGGACGTCGACCCTCGGTCGCCAGGCCGCGTAGCCGACGGTTGATCCCCCGAACCTGTTCGTCGAGCAGGGCCTGTCGCCCGCGGAATTCCGGCTTGGTCGCCGACACGACCCAGCTCAGGCCGGCCTCGTGGGGCGTGATCCCTGGGCCCAGTTCGTGACCATGGAGCGGCAGGCCCGCCTCCAACCTCAAGGTGTCGCGGGCACCAAGGCCGGCCGGTCGAACTCCGCCGGCTGCGAGAGCGTCCCACATGCGGCTGGCCGCAGCGATGGGAACGGCGATCTCGACGCCGTCCTCGCCCGTATACCCCGTGCCGGCGACCGTCAGCGACACCCCCTGCCACTCGACCGCACCGACCCGAAATCTCCCGATATCGGCCGCCTCGGATGAGACCTCGGCCAGGCGACGACGGGCGTTGGGCCCTTGTACCGCAATGATCGCCCGGTCAGCAGTTGTCTCGTGGCCGCCGATCAGCGTGCGGACTCGCTCGGTATTCGACGCGTTGGGCATCACGTCGAACAGTTCGTCGGCGATCCACCAGACGATGATGTCGTCGAGGACCGAGCCGTCGGCGTCGTCGAGCAGGTGGGTGTACTGCGCCCGGCCGGGCGCAATCTTGCCGAGATCATTGCTCAGGTTGGCCTGTAGTAGTCCGAAGGCGTCGCCACCGGCAATCCGCACAGTGCCCAAATGGCTGACATCGAACATCACCGCATCGTCACGGCAGGCGAGGTGCTCGGCCAACGTGCCAGTGGGGTACGCAACCGGCATTTCCCAGCCACCGAACTCCACCATCTTGGCCCCGATGGCACGATGCCGGTCGTCGAGAGGCGACAGCCGCAAATCACTCATCGGAGCGCCGATCAGATCGCAACGGCCGGGAGGATACCGCTCGGTGCCTCGGTGGTGGGGGCCCTGTCCACAGCCACCTCGACTGGTTGGAACGCGACCAGCTGGGTGTCGAGTTCGTTCTTCACTGCGGCGAGCCCGAGCACGTTGAGCACGCCTTGGCCCCGACGGACCACGTCGATCCACTGGTCGCCGTCACACATGATGACCTGCGAGCCGTTGATCACAATGTGCGCCGAGGCAATGTCGGTGTTCACCTGATTGCGCAGGTAGTCAAAGACGTCGCGCACCGACTCGAGCTTCAACCCGGCATCGAGCAGATTCTTGATCACCTTGAGTTCGAGCAGATCGCGATAGGAATACTGGCGACGGGTGCCGCTGCCCGAGGCGTCAGCCAACGACGGGCGGACGAGGTCAGTGCGAGCCCAGTAGTCGAGCTGGCGATAGGTGATACCCACAATTTGGGCTGTCTTGGTTCCGCTGTACCCGAGTTCGGTCACCGAAGCACCTCTGTCTTTGTTCGCCGTGTGGTTCGGCCTACCACTGGAGTGAGGGAGTGGTCCCACCGCTGGGCAACTACACAGTGGTAGTTACGTCGCTGTCGCCCGAGGTGACCAGGCTAGGCGGACGACACGCGCGAGTCAAGCGTCGAGGCAATGGGTGACGATGCGAACGCGCCAGCCGGGCTCGGGCCGCACGCAGTCGACTATCCGGCGAAGTCTTCCGGCGAGACCTGGTCGATGAAATCCATGAACTCGGCGACGAGCGAGTCGGAGTCCTCGGACTCGGCCTCGACCTCAACCACCGCTTCAGTCCCCGCGGCATCGAGCACCGCGGCACTGGCGAAGATCGGACTATGGGTTCTCACGGCCAGCGCAACCGCGTCGGACGGCCGACTGGAAACCGTATGGGCCTCGCCTCGTACGTCGAGGTGGAGTTCGGCGAAGTAGGTCTCGTCACGGATCTCGGTCACGATGACGTGCGCCAAGCTCGCCCCCAGGTCACCAAGCACGTTCTGGAAGAGATCGTGGGTCAGCGGACGAGGGGCGACGATGCCTTCGAGCGCGTAGTGGATCGCGGCGGCCTCGGAACTGCCGATGTAGATCGGCAACACCCGTCGACGGCCTTCGGTCTCGCGAAGAATCATCACCGGGGTATTCGCTGGGACTTCCATACGAATGGCGACGAGCTCCATCGGGATCACGCGGCCACTGTACCCCGCCGCACGGCCGAGGGCGAGGTCTAGGAGCGCTGGCTCAGCCGTCGAGGTAGGTGCGCAGTGCCGTGCGCATCAACGCTGAGCGGAGGTCGGCACCGGCTCGCGAGAGTTCGGCGGTCAGCTCTGCGGCTTGGCGACGTGAGTTCGGGTTGCGTTGCCGCATCAACGGCTGGACCATCTGCTCGAACAGCGTCGCCTCGCGCTCGGCGCTGACCTTCCAAGTGCGCAGGTGCCGGGCCTCGAGACCGTGCCCGGCCAGCTTCCCGGCCGCTGTGGCGGTGCGGAGGGCGTCGAGGCCGTAGATGGCTTCGCCACCAACCATCGTCGCCTCGACCAAGCCATATTCGCGGAGCTGGCCGAGTAGCTGTGGCGTCACGTTGGCGCGAGCGCACAGATCACCGGTGGTCAACTCAACGGTGAGCTCGCCCGCCTCGATCGCCACGGACGGCGGAGCACCGACCGGAGCCGGCGGAGTCGGCGTCGGATCTTCAACGGGATCGGAACGCTCGACCTCTGGAGCCACGACCACTTCGGGCGCAACAGACACCGGTTCGACCGGGCGACGTGGCGCAAACGGTGCCAAGAGTGCTACAGGTGCCGGTTCGGGTGGAGTCGAGGTGGCCACCACCGGCCGCGGGTGACTCTCGGAGTTGTCGTCGACGATGCGGATGAACGCGCTGGTGGAGTCGGCCGCCACTTCGGGCATCTCGCCAAGCTCCGGCGACCGTTCTTCCGGAGCCTCGGGCGGGGCAGCGTTGCCGATCAGCGCCCAACTGGCCCCGACGACCGGCCGAGGGGGTGCCGCTGGCGTGCCATCGGTGCCTTCAAGGCGTTCTTTGATCACCTTGAGCGGGAGGTAATGATCCTTCTGTTCACGCAGGATGAACCGCAGCCGGTTGAGATCGCGGTCGTAGAACTTGCGATAGCCAGAGGGCGTCCGCTCGGGGTCGATCAATCCTTGGCCCTCGAGGAATCGAATCTTCGAGATGGTGACGTCGGGAAACTCCTCGAGCAACAGCCCGAGCACTTCGCCGATCGAGAAGTACGGCCGCTCGCTGAGCACTGGTCAGCCCACCCCGTCGAAGAAGACCAGCCGGAACTTGCCGATCTGGACCTCGTCGCCATGCGCCAACGCCGCCTCGTCGACGCGATGCTGATTCACGTAGGTGCCGTTCAACGAACCGACATCGCGCACCGTATATGTGTCACCGATTCGCGTGACCTCGGAGTGGCGGCGTGAGACCGTGATGTCGTCGAGGCGAATCTCACTCTCCGGATGGCGACCCAGCCGGGTCAAGACCTCGTCGAGAGCGAATTGCTCGCCGGCCTGGGACCCCTGACGAACGACCAACGTGCCGACGCCACGATGAAGTTCGTCGACATCGACCATCACATCGTCGTCGTGACCGATCGCATCGGTCAGCGGATCGACGCGCATGATTGAAATGGTGCGGTTCGACATCGAGTCGAGTACGACCCCACACGATGAACAGAAGTTCGACACCGGAGGATTCCGGTGCCCGCACTGGTTGCAGAATAGATATGCCATAGCCGCCCCTTCAATCTTCAGATTCCGATGAGCGAGCGGTAGGCATCCGCCGCCATCAAGTGCTCGACAGCAGCCGCATCTGCCATCCGAATCACGCACAACCAACCATCACCATATGGGTCACGGTTGAGGCGCTCCGGTTCACCATTCAACGTCTCGTTGACCTCGATGATTTCCCCGGCGACCGGGGCATAGATCTCCGACACCGCCTTGGTGGATTCGACCTCGCTGAAACTCTCGCTCAACATGACGCGCGTGCCGATCTTGGGAATGTCGACGTACACCACATCGCCGAGCGAGTCCTGTGCATAGTCGGTCACGCCGATGGTGGCCAGATCACCGTCGATCCGAATCCATTCGTGGTCGGCCGAGTAGAGAAGTTCGTCGGGCACGCGCATGGCCCGGAACGTTAGCCGTGTTTTGGGTCATCTCCCGCCCGAAGGTGGCTGGCGATCGTCGGGATGTACGCGATCGCCACGTAGTAACTCAGAATGAGCCCCGGGATGCCCGTGATCCAGGCTGCCGCGTTGAACCAACGGTGGAGAGAGAAGTCGGATGCCCCGAGCAGAAACCCGGGGAACGCAAACATCAACAAGAAGGTTGCGGTTTTCCCCCACCACGTCACGTCGAAGCGTTTCATGCCCTTGAACAGGGTCAACGCGGCAACGGTAGCACCTAGGATCGCCTCGCGGGCGACCGCCAGCACGCAGAACCAGAGCGGTGCGGATCCATCAACGATGATCGCCCCGATGCCG
>JANNNL010000658.1:0-6534 GCA_031398525.1 Actinomycetes bacterium
GGCACCATCGATATGCGTCCGCAGTTCTCGAACACGCTCATCATGGCCTCTATGATGACCACCCGGGCGGAGTGGTACGACGGTCCGGGTTCGATGCCTGAAGAGATCATCGAAAAGATCGCCAGGGAAATGGGTATCGGCCGCTGGATGATGCGGTTTGCGCTCTACGGCGACGAGCCGGTCGTCGACCACAACTTCGCCAAGCTCAAGCAGCGGTTCGAGTCGATCCCGACGGTCGGGGTGTTCGGGCAGAAGTACGGGGCGCACGATTGGGAGAACCTGCCCAACCCGCACGAGCGAGTCCAGATCGGCGTGCCGTGCCTCGACCTCTACAAGATGGCCGGATGGACCGGTGGCGACGAGGGTGGGCACGTCGATTTCTCGCCGGTGATCCCGTTGACTGCTCAGCACGCCAGGGCCGCGCAGGAACTGTTTTCGGGGATGTGTCACGAGGCCGGATACGACTATCTCGGTGGCATGCTGCCGATCAACGCGCGGGCCACGACGTTCATCAACGTCATTCCGTTCGACACCAAGAATGAGGCGCAGGTGCACGGTGCGTACGAGCATGCCAAGCGGATGGACTCGGCCGCCGACCAGTTCGGTTATGGCGAGTACCGCGCCCACCTGTCGTTCATGGACCTCGCCGCCGACCAGTTCGGCTTCAACGACCATGCGCAGCGTCGATTCAACGAATCGATCAAAGACACGCTCGACCCCAACGGCATCATCGCTCCCGGTAAGTCGGGAATCTGGGGCACACGCATGCGTCAGGCAGGTTTCCCTCAGCAGTAAACGGGCGGTAGCGAGCGACGATCAGCGCCCTCGGCGAAGATCGCTGGGGGGCGCCTTGCCCGCGCAATGAGAAACAGCCAGTGGCCAGCGGCCAAACTGATCGGCAGATGCGATTCGGGGCTCGCTCAGTGAGACTCTTCGTCCTACCAACCGCCGTCACAGTGGACGTCCTGACCGGTGATCAGATTGGCCTGTGGCGACGACAAGAACGCGACGAGATCGGCGACATCACCCGGTTCGATGCGGCGCTTCAAACACTGCCGGCCGAGGACCCAGTTGTGATATTCCTCGCGCTTGTCACCAAAGTGCCGCCACTCCGCGTCGGAGACGATCGCTCCAGGATTCGCTCCGTTCACGTTGATGCCATGGTGTCCAAGTTCGCGGGCAAGTGCCTTTACCAAACCGTACGAAGCGCCTTTCGACGCCACATAGGGTACAAATCCATCCCATTCACCGGTGAGCGTCAGTGAGGTGACGAACACGATCTTGCCCTGACCGCGTTTTTTCATGTGCGTGCTCAACGCTCGCGCCAGAACGAAACCGGCCGATGAGTTGACACGGATCTCTTCCTCGTACTGCTCGATGGAGAATTCTTCGTGTGGCTTGTTCGTGACGTACGCGGCGTTGTTCACCAGGATGTCGAAGCCACCGACCTCGTTCGCCAAATCGATCGCCCGAGCTTGCGTCGCCGCCAAGTCATTGAGATCGCCACCCACAAACGTCACGCCCTCAGCGATTCGATCCAGCGTGCTTTGCGCGTCAGGCGAGTCAGGGCGATCCCACGCGTAGATCTTGGCGTGTTCGGCAGCGAAGCGACCAACGAGAGCCTGGCCGAGCGTACCGAGAGCACCCGTTATGAGGACTTTCTTCCCTGTGAACATGGCAGGGCAGCGTACCAAGGCTGCCGAACGTCGAACCTGGTGAGCCGGATCGGTGGGTGGGTGGGTGGGTGGGCGGTCGTTAGCGACCTCGGCGAAGATCGCTGGGAGAGCACCCGTAGGTCTGGCGAAACGCGCGGCTGAAGCTTGCGGCGTCTCGATAACCCCAGCGCGACGCGATGGCGGCGACCGTGTCGTCGCTCGGCCGGCGGAGATCGGCCAGTGCGCGCTCCATCCGCTGCTTGCGGATCCAGGCCGACACTCCCGAGCCGTGCTCGGCGAACAGCTTGTGTACGTATCGAGCGGAGTAGAAGTGGGTGCGCGCTATCTGCTCGGGTCCGAGCCCGGGGTCGTGCAGGTGGTCGAGCGCATAGCGGTGCATCTGGGCGAGTAGGGCGTCGCCGCGCATCGTTGGGGTTGGACCTCGCTCGCTGCTGCCGTGGAGAGCGCGCAGGGTAGCGACGAGCATCTCGCAGAGTCCCTCCGCTTCCTGCTCGGTGATGGCCGAGTGTTCGACGGTGCATGCAACTTCGGCGAGGAACGGTGCACCGAGCCGGGCCGCCACGCACCCGGTGCTGTGACCGACCCGAGTAGCGGTATGTCGAATGATGTCGTTGCCTTGGGCACCAAGCAGCCACTTCGGGAAGCTGAAAATCGCCAGGTCGAGGCCGTCGTACGCCTCGAAGGTTGACGGCCGCGACGTGTCGCGAATCGCCAGGTCGCCAGGGCCAAGTACGCAGGATCGATCGTCCTGTTCGATGCGGCACGACCCCTCACGGAGCAGATACAGCAGGATCCTGCCGGGGTCGCCCCGGGCGACCATCCGGGCCGTTCGTCGGGCGATGTGAGGCGCTCCGGTGATGGAGCAGACAGCGACCGCTCCGACGCGGCCGCCGGTTAGCTGCGCGTCGAACGGGAGCGGACCGTTGGGATCGAGACCCACCGGGAAGAAGTGCTCGGCGATGCCTGCTGCCCAGTACTCCAGCCGATCGGTCGGGGCGACAGCCCGGGTATCGAGCAAGGTCGTCATCGGGGTGCGAATCCCTCAGTGCGACTTGCTGGCCTTGGCCCGCGCTGCCTTGTCGGCCATCTTCATCAGCACGGGATTGCCCGTTGCCCACGCGGCGACGTTCTGGCGAGGTGTGGACCGCGTCGCACCAGGGTCTTCGCGTCCCATTTCGGGGTTCTTGTGGCACGCCACGGGGATGTTGAGGACGAGTCGACGCAGACACGAGTTGGCGTGATCGCACCAGACGATCTCTGACGAGCGGTTCTCGATCACCTTGCGGGCATAGTCGGGGTCGGCAAGCAGCTGGCGGGCGAGCATCGTGGCGTCGGCGTGGCCTGCGGTGATGGCGTCGGCTGCCTGGCGCGGGTCGGGCGTGCTTGACAGAAACAGCCGCACGTTGTCGCCGACCGCGGCGCGAAACGCCTGCGGTTCACCGTGGGCCAGCATGTTCCCCGACTCTGACGGGACGTTGTCTCGCATGGATTCATAGTTGCCGTCGGTGAGTGCGATGAAGTCGACGCCGGCCGAGACGATGTGGGCGGCAACCTCGGCGAAGCCATGGGGATCTTGACCGCCGGGCATGTGATCGTTGGCGCTCATCCGGATACCGACGGGGAAGTCGTCGCCGACCTCGGCCCGGACCGCGGCAACGGCGTCACGCAATGCTCGGGCCCGGTTCTGGGCGGAGCCTCCGTAGTCGTCGGTCCGTTTGTTCGCGAGCGGTGAGAGGAACGAGGAGTAGAAGTAGCACATATGTGCGCCGATTTCGAGACCGTCGAACCCCGCGGCCTTCGCTCGACGGGCCGAGGACACCACAGCGCCTTCGACGGCCTTGATCGCTGCGGCGTCGGCCTCATGTGGGGGTGGCGTGACGCGACCGCCCGGGATGTAGAAGTGATCGGGTAGCCCGCCGGCCCCAAAGTCGACCGGGGTCGCACTCGCCGCAGAGATCCAGTTTCCGTTACGTGGAACCCCCATCCGACCGAAACTTGGGAACAGCTGCGCGAACACCGGCGCGCCGGCCGCGTGCACTGCGTCAACCAGTCGGGCGAGGTCCCCGATGAACTCGTCTTCGTCGAATCGAAGATTGGGAGCGAAGGGCGATTCGTTCCACGCCTGCTCGCTCGCCACCGAACCGCCGACGATGACCAACCCGACGCCACCCTTGGCACGTCTGGCGAGGAACCCAATGGTCTGCTCGCTCGGGCGTCCATCTTCCGTCGGCCGCAGCACGGCCATCGGGCCGAGCACGATTCGGTTCTTGATCTGCAGTTTGTTGATGAAGAACGAGGAGGCCAAGACCTCTGCGCTCGTGCTCGATGTAGTCATCGGTCTTCCTTGGTGAGGCGATTCGGATGTAGTTTGGGTGCCGTTGGCAAACTGCCGCGGGTGGTTCGTCGGTTCGCGATCAAGAGGGGTGACGGCCGACGAAGAACGCCTCGTCTGGGTCGGCGGTCGGCGTGAGACCGGCCAGCACGAGGCCGCGCCGAAGCACTGCGATGTCGCGGTCGTAGACGCGGCTCGTTGGGTGACGGATCGGGCCGCCGTTGTAGCCCATGAGCCAGCCCTCGGCCTTCCACATCATGCGGTTGATGTTGCCGTTGGAGAAGTTGGGAACGCTGGCGAATGCCTTGCGGGCCGGGTCGAGTTGGTGAAACATCGCCGTGGCCTCTTCGAACCGGCCCTCTTGGATCATGGTGTGGACCCGTGGCAACACGTCGCCGAAGTAGGCGCCGTAGTTCGTGCCGCAGTACGGGATCGGGATCAGCTGGACGTGGTCGGCGATCTGGTCGGGATCCCCGAGGAAGAACGCGGAGCATTTCCTCACCTCGCCGAGTTGGCCTTCAACACGATGGGCGCAACCAATCAGCGAACCGGGCCCGGGATGCAGGCGTTCGGCGAAATCGTCGAACGGTGCATGCGACTCGCTGGGTCGGGGTCGCTGTGCCCGGGGCGCCGGGGCACCGAACTGGTCGAAAAGGGCGAGCCGCTGATGCTCATCTCGTACACCTGGCCCGGAGTCGACACCACGGTCAACGCCGTGGCCTCGGCGCTCTATCTGTTCGCCAAACATCCGGATCAATGGGACCTGCTGCGCAGCAACCGAGACCTGATCCCGAGCGCGTTTGCCGAAGTGCTCCGGTTGCATGCTCCCGTGCATCACTTCACCAGAGTTGCGACCTCCGATCAGGATGTGGATGGCGTCACCGTTCCCGCAGGGACACGAGTTTTGATGATGTACGGAAGCGCCAACCGCGACGAACGCCACTATCCCGATCCGGACCGCTTCGACATCACGCGTAACCCGGTGGATCAACTGTCGTTCGGGCGTGGCATTCACCTGTGTGTGGGCCACAACCTGGCGAAGATGGAAGGCCAAACGTTGCTCGCCGAACTGGCCGAACGGGTCACTCGGGATGACATCGTGTTGCCACCTACGACGAAGAAGCC
Organism: Actinomycetes bacterium; assembly: GCA_031398525.1. Lineage (GTDB taxonomy): Bacteria > Actinomycetota > Acidimicrobiia > Acidimicrobiales > Ilumatobacteraceae > JANMJD01. The sequence continues at coordinate 5,134 of JANNNL010000658.1, forward strand.
CGACTGGGACTCGAACTTGGCGTGATAGTCGGGCGGGGCGGCCGAAACATTGCCCGGCCCGACGCGATGTCGCACGTGGCCGGGTACGCAATTGTGAATGACGTGTCGGCGCGTGACCTGATTCCGCGCACTGACTACGCCATGCTTGGCACCGATTGGTTGCGGGGAAAGTCGCAGTCGACCTTCTGCCCCTTTGGGCCGCTGCTGGTGCCGGCAGAGTTCGTCGCCGATCCGCACGACTTGCGGCTGCTGCTGACGTTGAACGGTCAACCGATGCAGGACGAGTCAACTGCCGACATGCTGTTCGACATTGCGCGGCAGATCGAATATGTCTCGACGTATGCCGAACTGTGGCCGGGGGACCTGATCTCGACCGGGTCGCCCGCTGGGAACGGTACCCACTATGGCCGGTTCTTGCGCGACGGCGACATTGTCGAGGCGACCATCACGGGCCTCGGCACCCAGCGCAACCGATGCGTCGCAGCGAGATGAGCGATGCAATGCGGCTCGTTCAGAACATCTTCCTGCCGAACGCAGCGATGATTGCCGCAGAAGCTACCGTCGCGTTCTCGGCGCGCAGGGTCGACATTCAAACGACCTTCACCCGCTCGTCGCTTGACCAGCGTGCAGCGCTGCTCGACGGCAGCGCGGATGTTGCTGTTACAGCGCTCGACAACCTGTTCGACTGGAACCGATCGGACGATGCTCGTTTCCGTGCGGTCGCCCAGATCGAACGAACGACCTCGCTGCCGCTGTATCTCGCGGCGAGCCTCGGTTCGTTGACCGATCTCGCACTGCTTGAACGCCCTCGGCTTGTTGTCGATTCGCCGTCGAGTGGTTTCGGCATCGCCCTTGTCGCTGCCGTCGAAGGTCTTGGCATCAGTCGCGAGCGACTCGAGTGTCGGCCGCCGTGGCGGGAGGGTTTCGGTACAGAGTGGACCAGGTTCCCGATCGTTCGGTTGGGGTACAACCAGACACGGCGCGAATGGCAGATCTACTGGCGTGACCAGAACCTGAAGTTCCACATGTTCGACCGTGTCGCCGCATCACCCAATGTCGAGCATCTCCTGACCGAGATCGACCACGACACGACCGGCATCTTCTGGGGCTGACCCGAACACCCGAAGAGGTCGGAGGCAACCCGAAGAGGTGTCGAGACGCTCGAAGCCCCGGTCGCGAGCGCCGTGCCAGACGGTCGGCCCTCGATCAATGACAACGAATGACAAATCGAGAAAGCTGCTTGTCATTGAAATGTCATTGGAAATCCTGCACACCAGAGCATACGAACGCAGCTCAGCCAGGTACAATTTGCCCCTGAGCAGGGACGATGTCCCACGGAAGCAGACGAATACAAACTAAGACCATCGAACTCATAACCCGAATGTCGCAGGTTCAAATCCT